>NZ_JAHKEI010000001.1:0-135445 GCF_018790995.1 Gemella sp. zg-1178 | reverse complement strand
ATTAAAACTAACTCCCTATGTTGTGCTTTTTAGGCTTATCGCAAAGGAACAGTTATTAAGCTCTGCCAAGCAGTGTAACGTGCTTCTATTACACTTCTATATCACTATAGATTTACTAACGTTAGTGGGTTAGAAAGAGATAGGTTAAATCACTAAGGATTGGTTTTTATCTCTAAAATCATATTAACAAAATTAAAATATTTTGTCAAATTTTTTAAAAAAATTCTCATAAAACTCTTGACTTTATGCACCTTTTGCTATATAATATAAATATAAGGAGGTGAGAAAATGAGTAAGAAAAATAAAAAAAATTCTTCAAACCTACTAATAAAAATTAATATTATTTTAGCCACATTACAAATAATAAATCTTTTAGTAGAATTGTTTGAAAAATTTTTCAAATAAATAAGGTTGGGGTAAAAGCCCCCTCCTTATATCTTACTTAATCATAACATGGACAAAGAAAAAATACAAGTTACAATAATTATACTAGGTATAATAGCAACAATAATTTCAATAATATTAAAATTTATTTAGGGGGTATACTATGCTTATAGAACATATAGAAAAACTGCTAAACGGAGAAATTACAGCCTACAAAATAGCTAAAGACTTAGAGATAAACCCTAATATAATTCAACGCTACATAACAGGAGACCGAAAAATAGAAAACATGACCCTAAAAACAGCAGAAAAGCTATATAAATATTACATAGACACACAAAAAGAGAGTTAAAACACTCTCTTTTAATTTAGCCTATAATTCTTTTAACAAAGCTTCTTTTAAAATCTGACTAACATTAATATTTTTTAAAAATCACTACAAATTTGATACTATTTCAAATACAAAACAAAAGAACCCTTATAAAACAAGGGTTCTTAACTTTACTCCATAAATCCTCTTAATTTGTTTAATTTAGATGGGTGTTTTAATTTTCTTATTGCTTTTGCTTCTATTTGTCTTATACGCTCTCTTGTTACTCCAAAGGCACTTCCTACTTCTTCTAAAGTGTGCGTTTTTCCGTCTTTCAAACCAAAACGAAGTTTCAAAACATTTTCTTCCCTATCTGTAAGAGTTTCTAAAATTTCTTCAAGCTGTTCTTTTAACAATTCATTAGCAGCATGCTCTACCGGTGATTGAGCATCTTTGTCTTCAATAAAATCTCCTAAATGTGAATCATCTTCTTCACCTATTGGCGTTTCTAAAGATACTGGTTCTTGAGCTATTTTTAAAATTTCCCTAACTTTTTCAGTAGTAATTCCCATTTTTTCTGCTATTTCTTCTGGTTTTGGTTCTCTTCCTAAATCTTGAAGTAGTTGTCTTTGAACTCTTATTAACCTATTTATTGTTTCTACCATATGAACTGGTATTCTTATAGTTCTTGCTTGGTCTGCAATAGCTCTAGTTATAGCTTGTCTAATCCACCAAGTAGCATAGGTACTAAACTTAAATCCTTTAGAGTAATCAAATTTTTCTACCGCTTTAATCAATCCCATATTGCCTTCTTGAATAAGGTCTAAAAATAGCATTCCTCTGCCCACATATCTTTTTGCAATACTTACAACAAGTCTTAAGTTAGCTTCTGCCAATTCTTGTTTTGCTAATTCTTTTTCTGCATCATTACCATTTTCTATAGTTTTAGCTAATTCTAACTCTCTTTCTTTTGATAATAAGGGAACTTTACCTATTTCTTTAAGATACATTCTTACAGGGTCATTTATTTTTATACCAGCTGGCACTGATAAATCTTCTAAATTAATTTCGTCTTCTTCTATTTCTTCTGCATGATTTGCATTTATTAAAATTATATCTTCTCTACTCAACTGTTCATAGAAAAAATCTATTTCATCAGGAGTTATTTCTAGTCCTGAAATTGCTTCAAGAATTTCTTCTTGCGTTAATTCTCCATTTTTTTTACCTTTTTCGATAAATTCATTTTTTATTGTTTCAAAATCTTTATTACTTGAATCTTTCAACATAATTAGCCTCACTATTTCTTATATTTTTTCAACTTAGAAAGCATTTTTATTTGTGCTTCATAATCTGCTTCTATTATCGCACTCTGCAAGTTGGTTTTTATGCTATCAACTTTATCTTTAAATAGATAACTTTTTTTTATATATTTTATGTATTCTTTTATAGTAGATAAATCTTCATTTTGTGAAATTAAAAAGTCGGTATTATCTATGTATTTTATTAAATTAACTAGTTCAACATTATTTATATTATTAATGAATTTATGTACATAAAAATACTTATAATTATTATAATAAATAACTAAAACATTAAATAGCTCATTAAAAATTGAATTTTTAAATGTAAATCCTTCAAATTCATCATATACAGATAAAAAGTAATCTCTATTAATAAAAAAATACTTAAATAATTTACAGATTTTCTTATCAAATGCTGGTATTCCATAAAAAGTTTTAAAATCAAAATTATTACTTGATAGCAGCTTTTGTTTTGTATTAATTTGTCTTTTATTATTACTATTGGATAATTCTCTAAGTAATATATTCTTATCAATAGAGAAATCATTAGATAATTTTGTAATTAGTAAATCTCTTAAAACTTCATCTTCTATAAAACTTATATTTTCTACCAATTCATTTTTATATTTAATCTTATCTTCTAAATTTTTTATTGTGCTATTATAGTATTCTATCTTATATTCTATAAAATGTGTGATATTGTCTTTAGAATAATCATAAAATGAAAATAAAGAATTTGAAGATTTTTTCTTGTGTATAAATTCATCAATATCCTTGGCTCCTGAAAAAGATAGCTTAAATACATTATCTGTTTTTTTGATTAAGGAATTTCCTATTTTAAAAGCCGCCTCTATTCCTGCACCATCATTATCTAAGGCTAGAGTAAATTTGTCTGTTAATTTAAAAATATCATTTAAAATATTTTCGTCTATATTAGTTCCCATTAATGCAACTACATTCTTTACATTTTCTTGATATGAGCTTATAACATCCATATAGCCTTCTGAAATTATGACACTATTTTCTTTTTTTATGTGGTGTCTTGCTTCTGAAAAATTAAATAGTACTTTTCTTTTTTCAAATATTTGCGTTTCATGTGTATTATAGTATTTTGATATTTCTTTTTCTTTTGACATTGTTCTTCCTGAAAAGGCAACTACTTTATCGTTATTGTCTTTTATAGGAAAAATAATTCTGTCTTTAAAAACGTCATAATATTCTCCGTTGGATTTACCTAAAATACCAGAATTTACAACATAATCTAAATTTAAATTATGTGAATTAAAAAAAGAAACAGCTATATTTCTACCTGGAGGAGCATAGCCGATATTAAATTTTTTTATTGTATCTATGGTTATACCTCTTTCAAAAAGATAGTCTAATGCCTTTTCTGCTTCTTTTGTATTTAATAAAATGTAGTTGTAATAATCTGCAATTAAAACATGTGAATAATACATTACATCTTTTTCATCAGATAAATTAAAATTATCATTACTATCTTTTTCTATGTTAAGTCCTAACCTGGAACCTAATTTGTATATTGCTTGATTAAAGTTTAAACCCTCTATTTCTGATAAAAATTGAAATATATTTCCTCCCTTACCACACCCAAAACAGTGTGATATTTTTTTTTCTGGTGAAACTGTAAAAGATGGAGTTTTTTCATTGTGAAAAGGACATAGACCTATATAATTTCTGCCTCTTTTTTCCAACTTTACATATTCACTCACTAAGTCAACTATATCAATATTATCAAAAATATAATCTATATCTTTTTGTGAAATTTTACTCAAAGTTTTTCCTCCCAACTCCAATGTTTAAAATTGGGTAAAAGATTGTAGTGTTATTATATCATATTTAATAGTTTAAATAAATTAAAAATATTTTTGTATTGAAAAAATTTTTTAAAAATGATAGAATATTAAAAAGCGAGTTAATGATGGTGAAAGATTAACAAATTTATTTGGCTTGAAATTTAAAATTTAATAATAAAGGTGAGTTTTTACTAATAAGGGTGGACCCGCGGATAAATTTCGTCCCTGAATGTAGGTGTTTTATTATACCTATGTTCAGGTATTTTTAATTTTAATAATAATTTAGGAGGAATTATAAATGGAAAAAATATTATCTTTGGCAAAAAATAGAGGTTTTGTATTTCAAGGTTCAGAAATATATGGAGGTTTAGCTAATACTTGGGATTATGGTCCGCTTGGAATAGAATTAAAAAATAATATAAAAAAATCTTGGTGGAAAAAATTTATACAAGAAATACCTTACAACGTCGGACTAGATTCTGCAATATTGATGAATCCAAAAACTTGGGTAGCGTCTGGTCATGTTGGAAACTTTAGTGATCCTATGATGGATTGTAAGGAATGTAAATCGAGATTACGTGCAGATAAATTAATAGAAGAATTTTATTTTAAAAATAAAAAAGAAGATATAATTGTTGACGGCCTGCCTTTTGAAGAATTAGAAAATGTAATAAAGAAAGAAAATATTCCTTGTCCAGAATGCAACAAACATAATTTTACTAACATTAGACAATTTAATCTTATGTTCAAAACTAGTCAAGGTGTTGTAGAAAATTCTACAAGTGAAATATTTTTACGACCAGAAACTGCTCAAGGTATTTTTGTAAACTTTAAAAATGTTCAAAGGGCTATGCGTAAAAAATTACCGTTGGGTATTGGACAAATAGGAAAATCATTTAGAAATGAAATTACTCCTGGTAATTTTATATTCAGAACAAGAGAATTTGAACAAATGGAATTAGAATTTTTCTGTGAACCTGGAACGGAATTAAAATGGCATTCATACTGGGAAAATTATTGTAAAGATTGGCTATTAAACTTAGGGATTGATGAAAATTTAATAAGACTTAGAGCCCATGATAAAGAAGAATTATCTCATTATTCTAATGCTACTACTGATATAGAATTTAAGTTTCCTTTTGGTTGGGGAGAATTATGGGGTATTGCCTCAAGAACAGACTATGATTTAAAACAACATAGTGAACACTCTAAAGCTGATTTGTCTTATCAAGACCTAATAACAAATGAAAAATATCTTCCTTACTGTATAGAACCATCTGTGGGTGTTGATAGAGTTTTATTAGCTTTCTTGTGTGATGCCTATAAAGAAGAAGTTGTAGGAGAAAATGACAAACGTATAGTTTTAAAATTACATCCTACCCTAGCGCCATACAAAGCAGCTATTCTACCTCTTTCTAAAAAATTATCAGAAGAAGCTGTAAAATTATTTTCTGATTTATCTAAAGAATTTATGGTAGATTTTGATGAAACAGGTTCTATTGGAAAAAGATATAGAAGACAAGATGAAATAGGTACTCCTTTATGTATTACCTATGATTTTGAATCTGAAAATGATAATATGGTAACAGTAAGAGATAGAGATACTATGGAACAAACAAGAATAGCTATATCAGAATTAAGTAATTATATAAATAATAAAATAAAATTTTAATAAATGAAAATATAATTTTTTATTCAGTTTAAAAGAAAATTCTGTCAACAAAAAAAATTGACACTTATTATTAAAATCTATTGACATTATATTTTTTTAATGTTACAATTACTACTAGCTTAAAACTTAGCTTATTGATTCAACTTTTCATTAAATTCTCATAAACACACACATATAAAGTTGAAACATATATTAAAGGAGTATTAAAATGGCAGTAAAAATCCGTTTGAAAAGATTAGGTGCTAAAAAATCACCTTTCTACCGTATAGTTGTTGCTGATTCTAAATCACCACGTGACGGTCGTTCAATTGAAACTATTGGTACTTACAATGCAGTAAAAAATCCAGCAGAAGTTAAAATTGATGAAGAACTTGCATTGAAATGGTTATCTAATGGAGCACAACCTTCTGATACAGTTAGAAGTTTATTATCTAAAGAAGGAATATTAAAAAAATTCCACGAATCTAAATTAAATAAATAATAAAAAAGCAACTAAATTAGTTGCTTTTTTATTATGCTTTTTTCTAAAGATGGGATAAAAAATTTTATTTTTGATTTTTCTTATTTACAAATTAAATTTTTATTTATATCCTAGCCTTTCTTAATCATTAAAAAAGACAAGCTTGTGGTTGTCTTTTTTCTTCTCAAACAATAATTAATAATTTTTTAAAAATTTTAATTTATAGTACACCTTTTAATTTCCTGTACTTATATAGCCCTCTACATGTTTTTTAGCTAATTCTTCATGTTCAGCGTATGTTTTTGCAAAATACGCTTTGCCTTGCTTATCAGTTAGGAAATAGATATAGTCATGTTTTACAGGATTATTTATAGCCTCGTATGATTTTTTACTTGGAGATGATATAGGTCCAGGAGGTAACCCTAAATTAACATAGGTATTATACTTACTAGTATTTTTTAAATCAGCAAATGACAACTCCCCTGTTATTTTATCTAAACTATAAAAAACAGATGGGTCTGTCTGAAGTGGCATACTAATTGCTAACCTATTAAGAAATACACCAGCTATTGATGAATTATCTGAAGCTGACGTAGATTCTTTTTCTAGTATACTAGCCATAGTAATATATTCATGAATAGTAATATTTTTATTAACGCCTCTAATATTCCATACCTTACTATTTTGATTGTAAAGTGGAACTACCCTATCTTGTGTTGCCTTAACCATACTTTTTATTAAAATTTCAGCATTATTTTTATTTGTACTATCTATATCATAACTAGCTGGATACAAGTAGCCCTCTAATTTATACTTAAGATCTTTATTATCTAATTCTGAAGTTATTAATTCAGGAAATTCTTGTTTTAATTTATTAATAAAATTACTATCATTTACCTTATTAATAAATTCATCTTTAGAAATATCTGTAACTTTTTCTACCTTAGCTGCTATCTTTAAAATATTATCTCCCTCTATTATAGTTAAATTAGCAGAAGATTTTGCATTTTCTTTAGAAGTTAAAACTTCTAGTATCTCAGATAAATTCATATTTTTACTAACTTCAAAATTTCCTACATAAAATTCTCCATTTGAGTTAATTCTTGAATAAAATTTAAACATTGCTGTACTTCTTATTAGATTATTTTTATAAAGAACATCAGCAATGGCTGTACTGCCATAATTTTCTTTTACTTCTATTTTCACTTTTTCACTTATATCTTTATCAACTGGTGTCGTTAAAAAATATATATAAGAAAGTGCAAGCATTATTAAAAACATTAAACTAATAAAAGTTAGGGTGATAATATTCAATGATTTTTTTTTATTTTTTTTTCTTAACTCTTCTCTTCTTCTAATTTTTTCTTCTTTCATACATTATTCACTTTCTTCATCAAAATATAATATATCTAAAACTTCTGAAATCATATCATACTCTTCATCTGTTTCAACTGGTTCAAATCTAATGCCGTCTGCTTCTTCTATGCAGACCATTGGGAAAATTTGTAGTTCTTCATCGTCTATTTTTTCTTCTTCTGCAAATATATAATATAAATTATTATTAGTAGGATTAGTAAATTCTAATATTTTTCTATATTGCTTTTCTGTTCCTTCTTCATCTCTTAATGTATATACTTCTTCGTCCATTCCTACATTTAATTTATCTAAATCTTTTTCATTCATTGTCTTTTTCTCCTATCTTAATTTGTCTAAATAAGTTTGTAATATAAATACTGCTGCCATTTTATCAATTACTTTTTTTCTTTTTTTTCTGGAAACATCCGCTTCTAATAATACTCTTTCAGCACTCATAGTTGATAATCTTTCATCTTGCAATATAACTTCAACATTTTTAATTTTATTTTTAAGTATTTCTACAAAATTCAAAGTAGCTTCTGCCCTAAAGCCAAGGCTATTATCCATATTTTTAGGCAAGCCTACTACAATTTCAACTACACTATATTCTTTTACAAACTCTTTTATTCTTTTAATTTTAAAATCATTTATTGCTTCATTAATTTGTAAAGTTTCTATTCCTTGAGCTGTAATTTTTAGGGGGTCGCTTATAGCAACACCAATGGTTTTACTGCCGTAATCTAAACCCATTATTCTACTGTATGACATTAAATCTCCTTAATAAAAAAATGTAGTAAATATTCTAATATTTCATCTGTGCTAAGTCTAGAAATTTTTTCTCTGGCACCTTTATCTCTAGGTATATAAACTGGATTATTTGTTTTTACATAACCCATAATCTGATTTACTGGGTCATACCCCTTACTAGATATAGCTTCTACTACATCTGTTAAAATTATTCTTACATATTCTCTTCTGTATTCTTCTGTTTGAAAAATATCTGTTTTTTCAAAATTTGTCATATTAAGACCTCCTTATTCTTATTCTAATTCAACTAAAATTCCTACTGCTCCTTCTCCTGTATGGGTCGAAATAATAGGAGAAGTAACCACAATATTTTTATCGTCAATATTATAGTTTAATCTGTTTAACACTGCTTCTTTGATAAGAGCTAAGTATTCATCAGATAAGGCGTGGGCTAAATGTATATTTTTAATTTTATTTTCAGAATCTGCAATTAATTTTTCAATAAGGGCATTAATTAATTTTTTCTTGCACCTTACCTTATCCACAGCTACTAATTCTTTTCCCTCTAACTTAGTTAGAATTTTTATATTTAATAAATTTCCGATTAATCCTGATGTTTTCTTTAATCTTCCTCCCTTAACTAAGTTATTAAGATTATCTATAGTAACATAGGTAAGTATCTTAGAAGTTTTATTATTTAGTATTTCTATTATTTCTTTTAAAGTTTTTCCTTGTGATATTTGTTCAAAACATTCTTTGATTAAATATACCATGCCCCTAGATGTAGTTTTTGAATTAATTGTAGTAACATTAGAAAATTCAGATGCCGCTAAGGTAGCTGTATTAAACGTTCCACTTATAGCATCAGATAAGTGAATTGAAATAATATCATATCCTTCTTTCAGATAATTTCTCATAAACATTTATTATTTTCCCTATGGCTGGTTGGCTAATAGAAAAATTATCAGCTGTTCACATTTTTATAATATAATCTTCATTAGAGATATCTTCATATTCTATACCGTCAATGTTTACAGTTAAGGGTATTACTTCTAAATCATACTTCAATATTTCCTCTTGCGTTAAATCTGACGTTGAATCAACTACTATTTTAATTTTATTCAACTATTTAACTTCCAATCTTTTATAATGCAAAAATTTATAATTATATTCATTATCTTCATCTTTAGCAAAACTTTCTTCTTCTATAAGTTCCCATTCTTCTAAATTTATAGCTGGAAAATAACTATCTCCTGACACTTCAGCATCAATTTCTGTTATGTACATTTCTTCTACCCTATCAATATATTCTTTATATATTATACTGCCTCCAAAAATAAATATCTTTTCTGTAGTCAATTTTTCAATAGCCTTATTTTTATCAGAATATACTTCTATATTATCCTTTGAATAATTAGTAGACCTTGTCAAAACTCTATTAATTCTATTTGGCAATGCTTTTCCTATACTTTCAAATGTTTTTCTTCCCATTAGTATAGTTTGGTTAGTCGTTAAATTTTTAACTCTAAGCATATCAGACTTCATTTTCCATGGTATAGTATTGTTATTTCCTATACACCTATTCTTGTCATAAGCTACTATAAGTGATATCATTTTTATCTCCTAAACTGCAATTGGCGCTTTAATAAATGGATGACTTTCATAATTTTCTAATTTAACGTCATCTATCGTTAAGTCAAATATACTAGAAAAATCTTTTATATTTAAAGTAGGTAGGGCAAAAGGTTTTCTATCTAATTGAATTTTTACTTGCTCGAAATGATTTTTATAAATATGGGCATCTCCTAATGTATGTATAAATTCTCCAACTTCTAAACCACATTCCTTAGCTATTAATATGGTTAATAGAGAATAAGAAGCAATATTAAAAGGTACTCCTAAAAATACATCACCACTTCTTTGATAAAGCTGGCAACTTAATTTGTTGTTACTCACATAAAATTGAAACATGGTGTGGCAAGGTGGTAGAGCCATTGTATCTATTTCCGAAGGATTCCAGGCAGATAATATTATTCTCCTTGATGCTGGATTATTTTTTATTTGCTCTATTACATTTTTTAATTGGTCTATTCCTGCAAAATTTCTCCACTGCTTGCCATAGACATTTCCTAAATCGCCATACTTTTTAGCAAATTCTTCATCTGTTAAGATTTTATTTTTAAAATTAGCCATTTCTTTTTCGTAAACTATTTTAAAATTTTCATCTTCTAAGACTCTGATACCAAAGTTGTCCATGTTTTCGCCCTTGTATTCTACACTTTCAACCCAATTTTTAAAAGCCCACTCATTCCAAATATTATTGTTGTTTTCTAATAAAAATTTTATATTAGTATCACCCTTTATAAACCAAAGCAATTCTGACCAAATCAAATTAAAATTTATTTTTTTGGTAGTTAGTAGGGGAAACCCCTTATCCAAATCAAATCTCATTTGGTAGCCAAAAATACTCTTTGTCCCTACTCCTGTTCTATCTTCCTTATACTCACCCTTATTTAATATATTTTTACAAAGTTCTAAATATATTTTATCTGCAGTCATAAATATCCTTTCTTAAATTAATATTGTCTACAATAAATAAATTTACAGCCTTATAGTTAAATAATTTTAAATGGGTTTTGCTCTACCTTAGATAAATTTATATTTAATTCATCTGAAGTATATATTTTTAACAGATAATTTTTTAGTAAGTCTTTACAAAAAATTTCTGAAAAATGCCCTATATCTAAAACAGTTTTTCCCATTTCTAAGCTGTCTTGAGCCTCGTGGTAGCTAACATCACCAGTAAGATATATATCTACATCAGGTAAATCATAAATAAAACTACCCCCACTGCCACCAAGAATAGCCACTTTATTAATTTTCTTATCTTGACTATCATTTGAAATTAATTTTACATAATCTAAATTAAATTTACTTTTTACAAAACTTATAAAAGCTTTCAAGTCCATTTCTTTTTCTAAACAACCCACTCTACCAAGTCCTGCATTAGAAAAATTATCATTCTTAAATAAAACATCAATATTTTTCAAATTTAGAATATTTGCTAAATATTGATTTAAACCAAATTCTGCTGAATCAAGATTTGTATGAGCTGATATTACAGAAATATCATTTTTTATTAAATTTTTAATTATATTACTCTTAAAATCATCAAATTGAAGTTTTTTTATGGCTTTAAATATTAGGGGATGATGAGATATTATTAAATCTATATTATTACTTATCGCTTCTTCTACGACATCTGTAGTAACATCTAAACAAACTAAAATATTTTTAACTTCTTGTTGCTTATCTCCCAGTAATATACCAACATTATCCCAATTTTCTGCTAACTTTTCATCTGCTAAATTTTTTATTTTATTATAAATTTCTTCAACACTTATCATAAGCTATCTCCTTATTTGACTTATTATATCATATTCATATAAAACTTGCATTTAATTACAAATATTTTAAAGAAAATGTAACATAATTTATTTTTTAAGTAGACATTTTTTTTATATTGTTATACCATAAAATTAATTATAATTTAAGGGGTTATTATGCTAACTATTGAAGGTTATTTAAGTAAAATTATTTTTCATAATAAAGAAAATAATTATTACATATTATCAATTTTTCTAAATGAAGATTATGAAGATATAGATTCTGACTATGTTATTGTAGTTGGAACATTTAAAGATATAGACTTAAAAGATGAAGAACTATATTCATTTAAAGGAAATTTTGTAGAACACAAAAAATATGGCAAGCAATTTTCTGCAATAACAATAGAACAAATTATTCAAAAAAATAAAGAAGCCATAATTACTTATTTATCGGGGGCAGAATTTCATGGCATAGGAAAAAAAACTGCTGAAATTATTGTGGAAAAATTAGGTTTAGACTGCCTAGAAAAAATATACAATGATAAAAATGAATTATACAAAATTAAAGAGATAAGTGAAAAAAGAAAAGAAATAATTTATAACAATATAATTAGTAATCAACAAAGTCAAAATATAATTTTAAAACTAAATGAATATAATATTAGTAATAATTTAATAACAAAAATATATAATTTTTATAAAAATAAAACTTTAGATATTATAAAAAATAATCCTTATGAATTGATAGACACAATGCAAGGTATAAATTTTTACACAGTTGATAAAATAGCAGAAAAAGTTGGGATAGATTTTGATGATAGAAATAGAATAAGTTCAGCCTTTATATACACATTATACAATTATTGCTTTAGCACTGGAAATACCTATATAAAAAAAAATAACTTACTATATCTAACATTTAATACCTTATACAAGGCTAGAAATACCCCCATTAACAAAGAAAAAATTTTGGAAGTATTAGACTATTGCTTAGAAATAAATAAAATAATAGAATATGATAATTTAATATTCTTACCAGAAATATTTTATTCAGAATCATTTATATATAATAATATATCCCAAAGAATAAAAGATAATGAAGAAAAAAAAATAAGCGATAGCCTACTAGAAAAATATATAGATGATATAGAAAAAGAACTAAAAATTGAATACGATATTGAACAAATAGCGGCCATAAAAAACTCAATAAATAAAAATTTTTCTATAATAACTGGGGGACCTGGAACAGGAAAAACTACAATTATATTAGGGATAATAAAATTATTTCAAAAAATTCACAACTATTCTTATAATGACATACTTGATGAAGAAAAAAAAATAATATCACTCTTAGCACCTACTGGTAAGGCAGCTAAAAGAATGTCAGAAACTACTGGCTTATTTGCATCTACTATACACAAAGCAATCGGTTGGACTACTGAAGATGAAAAAATAAATGAATTTGCCAGCGATAAAAAAATAGATTCTAAATTAATAATAATTGATGAAGCGAGTATGATTGATATATTTTTAATGCACAATCTATTAAAAATCATAAAAAAAGATGCCCTTATAATTTTAGTTGGTGATAACGACCAACTACCTTCTATTGCACCAGGAAATATTTTAAATGACTTAATAAATTCAAATTCTATACCAACTGTAAAATTAAATAAAATATTTAGGCAAGCTGAAAATTCTAGTATTATAAAATTATCCTACGCCATAAAAAATAATATAAATTTAGATATAACAGAAGAATTTGAAGACAAAGAATTTATAATTACCAAAAAAAATAAAATTTTAGATACAATAAAAAATATATATTCAAATTTATTAAATATTACATCAAGAAATAATATCCAAATTCTTGCTCCTATCTACAAAACAAATTACGGTATAAATATTATAAATAAATTAATTCAAGATGAATTTAATAATAATGATACTCTTATTGAATACGGAGAAAATATATATAAAATTGACGATAGAATAATGCAACTCGTCAATAGACCCGAAGACAATATATTCAACGGAGATATTGGAGTAGTATATGATATTTATAAAGAAGATAACAAGTTCAAAATTGTTATTGAATATGATGGAAATTATGTTACATATGAAAAACAAGACTTAAATCAAATATGCCTTAGCTATGCATCATCTATACATAAATCCCAAGGTTCTGAATTTGATTATGTAATAATACCTCTGGTAGACAGCTACAATTTTATGTTTAATAAAAATCTGATTTATACTGCCATAACCAGAGCTAAAACTAAACTTATCTTTTGTGGGGAAAAAGATGTTTTTTACAAAGCATCAGAAGAAAATAATATTGTAAAAAGAGATACCTACCTAAAAGAATTTTTTGTAAAAAAAGAAGATTGCCAAGATAATATATCTGAAATTGATTATATCTTAACACCTGATAATATAAATAATATTGACGCAATGATTGGAATGGATAATATCACCCCACTAGACTATATGAATTAATAAAAATATTTATTTGCTAATGTTTAATCAAAAAATATTTTTTATCCACATCTATTGACAAAAAGCAAAAAAATACAGAACTAATTACAAGTTCTGTATTTTTTATTTAACTTTTATGCTTTATTTCTTGAACCAAAAATATCAATTTTTGTATGAACCATAGCTTTAATAGCATTGAAACCTGGATTTAATAATTTTCTAGGGTCAAAACCTTTTACATCATTTCCTGCTTCTATATATTCTCTTGTTGCTGCAGCAAAAGCTAATTGACATTCTGTATTAACATTAACTTTAGATACACCAAGAGAAATAGCTCTTTTTATTTGGTCTGTAGGTATACCAGAACCACCATGTAAAACTAAAGGTATTCCTCCAGTAACTTCAGAAATTTTTTCTAAAGTTTCAAAACTAAGTCCTGCCCAATTTTCAGGATATTTCCCATGAATATTTCCGATGCCAGCCGCTAAGAAATCTATTCCTAGATCAGCCATAGTTTTACATTCATTAGGGTCTGCTAATTCACCAGAACCAATAACTCCATCTTCTTCACCACCAATAGAACCCACTTCACATTCTATTGATAAACCTTTTGAGTGAGCTAACTCTATCATTTCTTTAGATTTTTCAATATTTTCTTCAAACGGATAGTGAGAACCATCAAACATTACTGAAGAAAATCCAGCTTCAATAGCTTTTTTAGTTCCTTCATAAGAACCGTGGTCCAAATGCAGTGCAACTGGCACAGTAATGCCCATACTTTCAACCATTGCTTTTACCATGTCTGCCACTGTTTTAAACCCTGTCATGTATTTAGCTGCACCTTCACTAACTCCTAAAATCACAGGACTTTTAGCTTCCTCAGCAGCTTCTAAAATAGCTTTTGTCCATTCCAAATTATTGATATTAAAATGCCCTACTGCGTAACCTTCTTTTCTTGCTTTTATAAGCATGTCTTTTGCTGGTACTAATACCATAAATTTTCCTCCTTATTAATACTATGTACTTATATACTATAATACTATAAATATAATAAAAAATAAACTATTTTATTAAAAATAATTATCTTGATTTATTGCTCTAATTTTTTTAATACATCTTTGAAATATTGAGGTAATTCTGTATTAATTTCTATTTTTTTATTACTGATAGGATGAACAAATTCTAAACTTTTAGAGTGGAGCATTTGCCCCTTAGTTTCTAAAGTTCTTCTAGGTCCATATACCTTATCTCCTACCAATGGGGAATTAATATATTTCATATGAACTCTTATTTGATGAGTTCTCCCAGTTTCAAGTTCACACTCAATAAGACTATATTTTTCATATCTTTTAACCACTGTAAAATTAGTTGTCGATGGTTTGCCACCATCAATAATTGCCATTTCTTTTCTTTCTTTAGGATTTCTAGCTATAGGTGCATCAATAGTCCCATAATCATGCTTTATATTACCATGAACAAGAGCATAGTATCTTCTTTTTATCTCTTTATTAGCAATCATTTCAGATAATTTAATATGTGACTTATCATTTTTTGCCACTATTAATAAACCTGACGTGTCTTTATCAATTCTGTGAACAATACCTGGTCTTATTATTCCGTTTATACTAGATAAATTTTTACAATGATACATAAGGGCATTAACTAAGGTTCCGTCCTTGTGTCCAGCCGAAGGATGAACAACCATTCCCTTATCTTTATTAACTATTAACAAATCATCATCCTCATAAACTATTTGAATTGGTATATTTTGTTTAACTACATCTAATTCTTCAGATTCATTAAATTTTATTGTAATTAAATCATCATTTTTTAATTTATAGTTAGGTTTTATAACATTATTATTTACTAAAATATTATTTTGATTTATTAAATTTTGAATGTTTGTTCTTGATAATTCACTTATTTCTGTTATTAAAAATTTATCTATTCTTTCACTAACTTCAGAATTATATTTTATTATTTTTTCTTTCATTACAACCTCCTTAAACTACTAAAATAATATGCACATCAAAATATGATGTGCATATATTTGCTATTATTTTTTACCTTTAATTGCTTGTTTTTGAGCCTTTTGCATATTGCTCATCATTTGATTTATTTTTTTAGTAGATGGTTTTTGCCCCATTTGTGACATCATACTAACTAACATTTCTTCGTTTATTGGAGGATTTTTTTCCATATAACTCATGAAATTTTTACGAGCAAGGAAAAATCCAGCTACTGCTCCTATTAAAAAGCACACAGTAGCAACTAATATTACCATTCCTGTAGTCATCATTTATTATTTCCTTTCTTTTTATTAAGTTTAATTTCTTTGCCATTTTCATCAACAAACTTAGTATTATCTAAAATATTTTTTATATTTCTTTTAAAATTATTTAAATACATTTTTCTATATTTATTTAGTTCTTCTTGTTCTTCTGAGGAAAGTGCACGTTCTTTTTTTATAGAATTTATATAATTTATTTTAGATATAATTTCTGTCATCTCCATATTTATACACTCATTAATTCGTCTTGTTTTTCTTTAGCAACTTTGTCTATTTCTTGTATAAATTTATCTGTAAATTTTTGAATATCATCAGAGTATGATTTTAAGTCATCTTCTGTTATTTGAGAAGATTTCTCTAATTTTTTAATAGCATCCATTGCTTCACGTCTTATGTTACGAACTGCAACTTTAGAATTTTCTGCTTCTTTAGATACTTGTTTAGCTAATTCTTTTCTGCGTTCTTCTGTTAAAGATGGAAAAACTATTCTTATAACTGTACCATCATTTGAAGGATTTAATCCTAAGTCTGAAGATTGAATTGCTCTTTCAATTTCTTTTAACAAACTTTTCTCGTATGGAGAAATTACAAGCATTTTTGGTTCTGGAACAGATATTCCTGATACTTGATTTATCGGTGTTTGAACTCCATAATATTCAACAGATATTTTATCTAAAACTGAAGCATTTGCTTTTCCTGCTCTTATAGAAGCTAGTTCTCTTCTTAAATTAGAAATAGCTTTAGTCATTTTTTCTTCTAAATTAGAAATTATTTTTTCTGGCATAATATTCTCCTTTTATCCTGTTATTGATGTTCCCATTTTTTCTCCGTTAATTACTTTTACAATATTATTATCTTCATCGATAGAGAAAACTATTATAGGAAGATTGTTATCCATACAGAATGATATCGCTGTAGAATCCATAACCGCTAAACCTTTACTAATTACGTCAATATGAGTTAAATCATCAAATTTTTTAGCATCTTTAACTAATTTAGGGTCAGCTGAATAAACTCCATCTACTGCATTTTTACCCATTAATATCACATCTGCATCTATTTCTTTAGCTCTAAGGGCGGCTGTTGTATCCGTAGAGAAAAATGGATTTCCTATCCCTGCGGCAAAAATAGCTACACGCCCTTTTTCTAAATGTCTGATAGCTCGTCTTCTAATATATGGTTCTGCCATAGCCTTCATTTCAACAGAAGTTAGAACTCTAGTATCAACCCCCTTTTGTTCAAGAGAATCTTGAAGAGCCAGAGAATTCATTACAGTAGCCAACATACCCATTGAATCAGCTGTTGCTCTTTCCATTCCTAATTCTTCTCCTATTTTACCTCTCCAAATATTTCCGCCGCCAACTACTATTGCTACTTCAACACCTTGCTTAACAACTTTAGAAATTTGATTTGTTAATTTATTAACAACTTCAGGGTCAATACCAAAACCCTTACCTCCTGCTAAAGCTTCACCACTAAGTTTCAAAAGTACTCTTTTATAAGCTTGTTCCATTATGTATCTCCTTATTAGTTTCTAATTTTTTAAAAAAGCACACACTAAAATTGTGTATGCTTTTTTATATTAGTTTCCTCTAACTTGGCTCATTACTTCTTCAGCAAAGTTATCTTCTTTTTTCTCGATACCTTCACCTACTTCATATCTTACAAATTTAATAAGTTTTCCACCTTTAGAAGCTACAAATTTTTCTACTGTTAAACTATCATCTTTAACAAATTTTTGTTTAGTAACACATATTTCTTCTAAGTATTTATTTAATCGACCTACAACCATTTTTTCAACTATTGCCGCTGGTTTTCCTTCATTAAGTGCTTGCTCAGAAAGTATTTTTTTCTCGTGTTCTAATTCTTCTTGTGATACTTGGCTTTCATCTAAATATTTTGGATTTAATGCAGCAATGTGCATAGCAACATCTTTAGCTGCTTCTTCATCTGTTGTATCCTCTAAAAGAGTAAGCACTCCTATTCTTCCTCCCATGTGAGAGTATGTTCCAAAAGCATCTTTGTCTGTTTTATTTACTATTTCAAATCTTCTTAATGATAATTTTTCACCAATTGTTGCAATTCCATTATTTATTATTGTTTCAATAGTTCCTTCTTCAGTAGATACGGTCATTGCTTCTTCTAAAGATTTTGGTTCGTTGGTTAATAAAGCATCAGCAACAACTTTTACTAAATCAACAAATTTTTCATTTTTAGCAACAAAATCAGTTTCAGAATTAATTTCTAATACCAAAGCTTTATTTCCTTCAGTAGCCAGGTAAGTAATACCTTCTGCTGCGATACGATCTGCTTTTTTAGCAGCTTTAGCAATACCATTTTCTCTTAAATAATCAATGGCCGCGTCCATATCTCCATTAGTTTCTACTAATGCTTTTTTACAATCCATCATACCAGCACCAGTGCGTTCTCTTAATTCTTTTACTTGAGCAGCTGTTATAGCCATAATAATTGCCTCCGTATATTTTATTATTTATATTTATTTATTATTCTTCAGTAGCTACTTCTTCTAATTATACTTCTTCAGTTGAAGTTTCTTCGATATTTCCTTCGTTATATGCAACAAATGCATCTGCCATTTTCGCTGTTAATAATTTAACTGCACGAATTGCATCATCGTTTGCAGGTATAACATAATCTACATCATCAGGATCACAGTTAGTATCAACTATACCAACCACAGGTATTCCTAATTTTTTAGCTTCTGCTATTGCATTGTGTTCTTTTTTAGGGTCGACTACAAACATAGCATCAGGCATATTTCTCATTTCTCTGATGCCACCAAGAAACTTGTTCAATCTGTCATATTCTTTTCTAAGTTCTAAAACTTCTTTTTTAGGAAGAACTTCAAAAACTCCATCTTCTTCCATTTTTTCAATTTCAGAAATTCTGTCAATACGTCCTTTAATTGTTTTGTAGTTAGTAAGTGTTCCTCCTAACCAACGGTTATTTATGTAGTATTGACCTGTTCTCTCAGCTTCTTCTTTAATAGCATCCTGTGCTTGTTTTTTTGTTCCTACAAATAGCATTTTACCACCTTGGTCTGCTATTGATTTAACAAATTCATAAGCCTCATCTACTTTTTTTACAGTTTTTTGCAAGTCAATGATATATATACCATTTCTTTCTGTAAATATATATTTAGCCATTTTAGGATTCCACCTTCTTGTTTGATGTCCAAAATGCACTCCTGCTTCTAATAATTGTTTCATTGAAATAACTGGCATAGTTATTCTCCTCCTTGGTTTTTTCCTCCGATATCTTCATGTTAGTTATAGACAAATCATGCACCAAATAACTAAATCTAATATCGTGTGTTTTATTTTAGTTGATTTAAACTCAACCTTAATAATTATATAGTATTAAATAATAAAAATCAAGAATTTTACAATATTTTATATGAAATTACTTTTAAATATTAAAAAATTACAAAATAAAAAAGGTTTAGTCTTGGACTAAACCTTAATGCTGACGTCCCGAAAGGGATTCGAACCCCCGACCGACGGCTTAGAAGGCCGTTGCTCTATCCTGCTGAGCTATCGAGACATAAAAATAAATACCTAAATATTATATATTCTGAATAAAAATTTGTCAATAGTTTTTTAAAAAAATATGCAGAGGATTTTATAAAACCCTCCGCAAATATAACTATCTTCTTAACCCTAAAGATTTGATTAATTCACGATATCTTTGAATATCTTTTTTAATTAGATAGTCCAATAAGTGACGACGACGGAAAACTTTTTTTAGTAATCCACGACGCCCCGCATGGTCTTTTTTATGAGTATTTAAGTGAGCAGTTAATGCTTCAATTTCAGCTGTTAAAACTGCTATTTGTACTTCTGGTGAACCTGTATCTGATTCGTGAGTACGATATTTTGAGATAATTTCATTTTTTCTTTCTTGACTAATTGCTGCCATGTTAGGCACCTCCATACATATATTTAATCCTTAATCTGAGTATAAAATTGGAGTTTTTCTACACCAAGAAAAAGGAACTTCATTAATTTTACAATATATATATTTTTTTTTCAAGACTATATGATTAAATTTTTAAAATCTATAAAAATTTTCTCGGCTTTTGACTTATCTAATTGTAACTGTTCTTTTAATTCATTTATGCTATTAAATTTTTGTTCTGGTCTTATATACTTATAAAAATATATAGTAAAATTCTCTCCATAAATTTCTTTATCAAAATATAAAATATGTGTTTCTACAAAAACTTTACCATTATCTGAAACAGTAGGATTATTTCCTATATTAGTTATTCCCTTGTAAAATTCTCCTCTAACTTCAACAATGGTGATGTAAACACCATATTTTTGTGGAATTAAAAAATCATCATTTGTTGATAAGTTTGCTGTTGGAAAATTTATAGTTCTACCCAACTGTCTACCTTTAACAATTATTCCAGATATTTGATAAAATCTATTGGTTAATTTTTTATATAACTCAACTTTACCATTTAAAATATAGTTACGCAATAAGGTAGAAGATATTTTTTTATCAAATGATTTTAATGTTTTAGTTGCTACAACTTTTATTTTGTTATCAGTATATTCAGAAATAAAATTAGGTCTTCCTTCTCCTTTATAGCCAAATCTATAATCTTCTCCACAAAAGACGTTAGTAACATTAATTTTTTTTAAAACACTATCGATAAATTTTTCTTTGCTAATAAGTCGTAAACTTTCATTAAAATCTAAGAAATATAACTCTTCTATTCCTAAATTTTCTAGTATACTTATTTTTAAATTATTAGGAATTAGTAACTTTGTTTCTTCTTTTGTAAAAAAATTCTTTGGACTATTAGTAAACGTTATTAGACTTGAAATTTTATTTTCTTCTTTGGCTAAGTCTACCGTATTTTTAATAATTTCTTGGTGGGCTATATGAATACCGTCAAAAAATCCTAATGCAACAACTCTAAAATTAGAATCACTTATTATTTGACTTAAATCTGAGATTCTAAAAATTTTCATATTATTACCTCATTATTACTCAATATTTTTAGGAAATGTAGTTTTTACAGATAGTAATTCATCAGTTAATTCTTTTAAATAATATACTGCTATGGCTTCATTATTATATGTGAAAACTACTTCAGAAGAAAAATCTATATCAGGAAATTGATTTTTTCTAAATCTTAAGCCGTTAATTACTTGCTTAGCTCTAAATTTAGGTAGTTCTACAAATTGATAAGATGATAAAGCATATTCTTTAGATAGTAATTTTTTTGAAATATTATCTCTATTTTCTTCTACATAAGATATGCTAAAACAATCTGAAATCTTAATATCTCCGCTAGAAGTTCTGGTTAGTTTACTCATACAACTAGGTAAATTTAATATATCTCCCAGCTGTGTAGCTATTGTTCTTATATATGTTCCTTTCCCACAATTTACATCAATAGTAAAATAAAATTTTTCATTTTCATAATAGCAAGTATATTCTAGTAAATTTATGCTGTAAATTTCAATTTCTCTTTCAGGTATTTGGACGTCAAATTTACCTTCTCTAGCATATTCATATAATTTTTTTCCATTAACCTTAACTGCTGAATAGATAGGTGGTTTCTGAATTATTTTTCCAATTAATTTACTGCAAGCATATTTTATGTCAGAAATATTTACTTTTTCTACTACTTTTTCAGATAAAATTTGACCACTAATATCCTGAGTAATTGTACTTATACCCAAGCAAATTTCTGCCCGGTAACTTTTTCCTAAGTTCATGGCATAATCACTAACCTTTGTACTATTTCCTAATAATACCAGCAAAACCCCGTCTACATCAGGATCCAAAGTTCCAGCATGTCCTATCTTTTTCATTTTTAAAATTTTTCTAAGTTTAAATACAACATCATGGCTTGTCATACCACGTTCCTTGTATATTGGTAGTATTCCATCTAACATTATTTTTCTTCTTTCAAGCAATTTGGACAAATTCCATATATTTCAAATTTATGACCATCTATTCTATATCCAGATAATTCTGAAATATTTAGCTCTTTACAAATATCTGTGTGAATTGTTTTTGCCTTGCCACATTTTAAACAAATATGGTGATGATGGTGATGTTTTGTGTTTATACAAGCAAGTTTGAAAAAACGTTCTCCTTTTATCTCCGTAAATTCCAATATACCCAAATCAACGTAAGTGCTAAGATTTCTATATATAGTATCAAAACTTAGCCCTGGAAACTCCTTACTTAAATTTTCAGAAACGTACTTAGCATTAAGATATCTATCTTCTCTAACTAATAAATCTATCATAGCCTTTCTTTTTTCTGTATATTTATAGCCATTATTTTTTAGTATTAACATTAATTTAGAAACTTTTTCATCAACATTTAACATAAAATCACCTACAATATTAAATATAATTATTTATTTCTGCTTTCTTGATTTTTTCTTTTAGCAAACTTTCTTCTTTCTTTTTGCTTAAGTTTATCAATTTTATACTTATATTTTTTCTTATATCCTGGTTTAACTTTGTTATTGGCTTTAACTCTAGATTTTACTTTTTTAGTTAAATTATGGTCTGCGATAATTTTTTCCCTATTATCTCGTTTATTTCTATCTTTTACTTCGATAAACTCATTATCTTTTATATCTTTATGTTCAAAAACTATTCCACGATTTTCTAATTTTCTTAGTTTTTCTTCATCTTTATTTTCAAAAATAGTGATACATTCTCCGCTTAAACCAGCTCTACCAGTTCTTCCAGCTCTATGAGCAAAAAAGTCCAAATCATTCGGAATATTATAATTAATAATATGACTTACTCCTTCTATATCTATACCTCTACTTATTAAATCACTGGCAACTATATAAGTAAAATTAAGATTATTAATTCTTTTTTGCATTTGCTTTCTTTCTCTAGGAGTTAAATCTCCATGCAAAACTCCAACATTTATACCCTTAGAAATTAAATATCCACTAACCTCTTCAACTTCTGTTTTTTTGTTAGCAAAAATTATAGCAATGTAGGGGTTTATTGTATTGGTAATTTCTAATAATTTTTCCATTCTATTAGAACTTTTAGTATTAACAAGCAAATAACTTATTTTACCCTCTATTGATTTTTTTACTTCAATATGTTGAGCGTTTTTTACATATTTTTTTAAGAAATGCACCATTTTATCTGGTATCGTGGCAGAAAAAACTAGAAATTGGCAATTATCTGATGACCTATTTGCAATTTTATCAATATCTTCCATAAAACCTAGGTCAATCATCATATCGCATTCATCAACTACAATAGTTTGTACTTCTTTTATCGATAGGGATGAAGATTTATCTAATTCTAATATTCTTGTTGGTGTTCCTATTATTACATGCGGCGTGTTGGATACTTTTTCTATATCTCTTGATAAGTCTTGTCCACCTATAAATAAGGATATTTTAATTTCTTTTTCTGAAAAAGATGCAATATGATTTGCCATATCAAATAACTGTCTTGACAACTCTCTTGTAGGTGCCATTATTATAGCTTGAGTTTTTTGTTTATCACAATCTAATTTACTAAAAATAGGAAGTAAGAATGAATGACTTTTCCCACTACCTGTTTGCGACATAGCAACCACATTCTTATTCTTCAAAACAGGGGAGAATACTCTTTCTTGTATTTTTGTAGGATTTTTAAATCGTAAGTCTATTATTGATTTATTGACAAAATCTTTAAACTTAAACTGTTCAAACGATTTAGATAACATATTAATTTCTCCATTCTTTTAAAATCAACACTAATTATACAATAAAAAAATTTTTTTTACCATTTTTATTGCACTATAAAAGCTAGCACTATTAATAATAAGAGTTATTACTCTAAATCTTATCTACTTTAGGCATATTTTTAAATTCAAAATAAATTACTGTGGTTGCTATTGCAAAAGCTATTAAATCAGAAATAGGTACTGCGTAAGCAACTCCTTTAACTCCAAAAAATTTAGGTAATATTATTAATAAGGGAAATAAAACTAATAATTGTTTACTAAGAGATATCGCTGCACCTTTTTTAGATTTTCCTATTGAAGGGAAAAATGTTGTCGAAGCAATTTGTATACAGTTAATAAAAATAAAAAATGTATAATATCTTAAATAAAGAATACCATATTCAAAATAAAGTTCACTTCCTTGACCAAAAATAGAAATTATCTCTTTTGGAAAAATTTGAAAAATTAAAAATAAAAATAATGAAATAGCAAAAGAATATTTTATAACTAGTTTAAAAACACTTCTTACTCTTAAATAATTTTTTGCTCCATAATTAAAACTTACTATGGGTTGAGAACCTTGAACGATACCTAGCACTATGGCTATAAATATCGTATTTATTTTAGTTACTATTCCTGCTATTGCTATGGTTGTATCACTACCATATATTGATTCTGAACCATATATTTTTAAAACATTATTGGTAGTAATCTGAACTATTGTCGTAGAAATTTGAAAAATAAAAGATGCACTGCCTAATGATAAAATAGATTTTACAATAGAAAATTTTATTTTGAAATTTTCTTTTTTTATTTTTATACTCTTAAAGTTTTTATAGTATAAAACTAATATTATTGCAGAAATAATTTGTGATATTACTGTTGCCCAAGCACTACCAGCAAGCCCCCACTTAAAGACAAATATAAATATGGGATTTAATATTAAATTTATAATTGCTCCAGCCATAACTGCAAACATTGAATACTTAGGGCTTCTATCTGCTCTTACCAAGGGATTTGTACCTAGTGCAAATAAATAAAAAGGTATTCCCAAAGTTGTGATTTTTGTAAATTCCATAGCATAAGGAAGAATTTCAGGTGTAGCTCCAAATATAATCATCAAGGGTTCTAAAAATATTCTCACCAAAAATGCAATTAATATTCCTAAAATTATTATAAGTAATGCAGAAGTACCTACAACTTTTTCAGCACTATTTCGGTCTTCTTTTCCTAAATATAAATTAAAATTTGCAGCCGTTCCTATTCCAACCATAACTCCTATTGATAAACATATAGTTGTAATTGGAAATGAGATATTAGTAGCAGCATTTGCTAAATATCCTACACCTTGACCGATAAAAATTTGATCAACAATAGTGTATAAAGCATTTGTTACGTTAGCAATTATTGCTGGAATTGCCATAGATTTTAATAATTTTCCAACAGATTTATATCCAAGAGGATTTTTATTATCCATAATCTACCCCTCCCCACTAATTTATTTTATAAATTTGATTTTAAAATAAAAAGAAACGAAATATAAAATATATTTCGTTAAAATATAAATTAGTAGCTTTTACTTAATTTATTATTAATTATATCTACACTAGAACTTGTACCTAATCTTTCTGCACCAAGTTCTATATATTTTTCTGCTATTATTTTATCCCTAACTCCACCACTTGCTTTAACTTTGGCATTATTTTTTACAACAGATTTCATCAATTTTACATCTTCATAAGTTGCTCCTCCAATACCAAAACCAGTAGAAGTTTTAACAAAATCTGCATTTGCTTTTAATGCTAATTCACAGGCTATTACTTTTTCTTCATCAGTAAGATAACAAGTTTCAATAATTACTTTTAGAATATTTTTGCCAATAGCTTCTTTTATTAACTTGATTTCTTCTTCAACATATTCAAAATTTTTATCTTTTAATTTAGATATGTTTATTACCGTATCAATTTCGCTAGCACCTAAATTTACCAATTCTCTTGCTTCAAAAACTTTTGCTTGAGTAGTCATAGCTCCTAAAGGAAAACCGACAACTGCGGCAACCTTAACATCACTATCCCTTAATTCTTTAACACATTGCTCAACAAAACTTCCATTTACACATACACTAAAAAAATTATTTTCCTTAGCTTCCTTACAAAGTTTAGAAATTTCTTTTTCTGATGCGTTAGCTTTTAACAATGTGTGGTCTATATATTTATTTAAGTTCATATTTGCTCCTTATTCAATTATATCTATAATAGTTTTTAGATTTTTCTTTTCTTTGTTGTCTATAATATATGAATCCATAACTAAAGATTTACTAGTATCTAATTTCAATTTATCATTATAACATATTTCTGCTAGAATTTCTCCCTCATTTACATAATCTCCAACTTTTTTATGTAGCAAAATTCCAACAGAGTAATCAATATTATCTTCTTTTTTTTCACGACCAGCTCCAATTATCATAGCTACCTTACCTATATTTTCTGCTTTTATCTTGTGAATGTATCCTGATTTGTTAGATAATATTTCAAATTTATATTTTGCCACAGGTAAATTTTTATAGTCATCTATAATGTTTTTTCTAACTCCACTGTGATATAAAAATTTTCTAAATACTTCTAAGGCTTTGCCGCTATTAATTAACTCATCAATAATTTTATCAGATTCTATTTTTGTTTTAACTTCTTTTTTATATTTTAAAACTTGAAAAATTATTTCGTAGACAACTTCTTTTAAATCATTTGGCCAATTGCCCTTTAGTGCTTCTATAGCTTCTAATAATTCATTTGAATTACCCACTGCATAACCTAAAGGCTCTTCCATATTAGTTATCATGGCGATAGTTTTTCTACCCAAACTATTTCCTATGACCACCATGGTATTTGATAATTTTTTGGCGTCTTCAACAGTTTTCATAAAAGCACCATCGCCAACTTTAACATCTAAAATTATTATGTCAGATTCAATAGCAAGTTTTTTACTCATAATACTGCTTGCTATCAGAGGTATGCTGTCAACAGTAGATGTTACATCTCTTAAAGCATATATTTTTTTATCGAGTGGAACTATGCTATCACTGTATCCCATTAAACCTATTCCAGTTTTATTGGCAATTTCTACCAACTCTTCTTTAGTGCTTGAAAATTTAAAATCTTCTATGGCAGAAAATTTATCAATAGTACCCCCAGTATGACTTAATCCCTTACCTGAAAGTTTAGTGGTTGCCATACCAAGTGCTGCTAAAATAGGAGATAATACAATAGTTACTTTATCTCCCACTCCACCAGTAGAATGCTTGTCCACAAGAAATTTATTAATATTTTCAAAAGTTATTATATCTCCTGAATTTCTCATTTTTAAAGTGAAGTATGCTAATTCTTCATCACTCATACCCTTAAAATATACTGCCATTAAAAATGCACTCATTTGATAATCTGCTATTTCTTCATTAAAGTAAGAATCTAATAAAAAATCTATTTCCTTATTAGTAAGACTTATTCCTTTTTTCTTTTTATCAATTATATCGACAACTCTCAAATTATTCTCCTTAACAATTTTATTATGTACAAAAATACTTATTTAATAAATATGTATCCTTGTCAATAATTATATTATCTGTTATTTCTTTAACTTGTAAATACTTATATTTTTTTAAATGTAATTCCATATCTTTTTTTGTTTTTTTAGAATACACAAGATATCCTCTCATATTGTAGACCTTGTAACCTAACAATAAAAGTGTATATGATATAAATAAAAACTTAATCCTATATAAAATTAAAAGCACTGCAAAAACAACAATAAAAAAATTATAATATTTAAAATCAACTATTATTATACAAGTAAAAATAAAAATTAACCATATATAACTCAAATCAAATTTTTTAGTTGTTTTTATTTCTGTAGGAAGAAAAGTAATAATATTATTTGGTTTTGAAGATATCATATACATTAAATAGCAAATGCCGTGTAAAAACAAAATAGTAAATATAAATAATAGTAATTTATTATTTATAAATAAAAAATACAAAATCAATAATAAAAAAAGTGGC
Organism: Gemella sp. zg-1178; assembly: GCF_018790995.1. NCBI lineage: Bacteria > Bacillati > Bacillota > Bacilli > Caryophanales > Gemellaceae > Gemella > Gemella sp. zg-1178. Next base: position 107,452 of record NZ_JAHKEI010000001.1, on the reverse strand, counting down.
ACAAATGAACAAATAAAATAACTTATATAGTTAAATATTTTATACATATTTTACCACTCCTTTTATACAGTTGTTATTTTTTAGATTTTGGCTTATCTAATATTTCTGAGAAAATAAAATCTTGAACTAGACTTTCTTTAGAAATTACAAATTCTGGAGCAAATATTTCATTCTCTCGGTCGATAATTTGTCTGCGTTTTTTTGAATTTGTTGCTTTACTAAAATTCAATAATTCTTTTGGCTTATCTACTTTGTTATATTGTTTTTTTATTTTATTTTTTATTTTTTTATTTTTTGTATATTTATTTTTTTTATAATTTTCAGTTATAAATTGTAATATTCCAAATACAAGAAATAATATTACCCAGACAGACATTGATTTTCTCCTATTTATTTACTCTAAGGAAATACTCTCTAGCAATAATTCCTCTGACTATATTTTTTTTTGTAAAAATTATTTTTTTTGAATTTTTATTACTAGTTACATTTGATACCTTATTTTTATTTATAGTGTCAATACTATAGTTTCCTAATCTATTTTCTTTTTCTACATTTAGTTTATTAAGTATATTTTTTTGATATTCATTATTTTTTTCTACTAAAGAAGTTTTTTTATTCGTATTGATATTTTTTATTTTATTAACTTCTTCCAAGGCTAGTTCTCTTAATCTTTCTAATTTTAATTTATTATTTGTATCTAAATTTTTAAGATGTTTGTTACTATCCGTAGATAAAACAAAGACAACTATTAAAGACAAGATTATTAATATTATAGGTATAGATAAAATTAAAAAATTCATACTTACCTCCTATTTATTTTCTTGCATCCCTTCTTGTGACATTTTCTTTATTGAATCTCTCATTCCTGTATCAGCTTCTAAGTTTTTATAATTCATGTAGTCCATAACTCCTAAATTACCTTCACGGAATGCTTTAGCCATTGCTAAAGGAAGTTCAGCTTCTGCTTCAACTACTTTTGCACGCATTTCTTGAATACGAGCTTTCATTTCTTGTTCTTGGGCTACTGCCATTGCTCTTCTTTGTTCTGCTTTTGCTTGAGCTATATTTTTGTCAGCTATGGCTTGTTCAGTTTGTAGATTTGCACCTATATTTTGACCAATATCAACATCAAGAATATCAATAGATAATATTTCAAAAGCTGTTCCTGCATCTAAACCTTTTTCTAAAATTGTTTTAGAAATTCTATCAGGATTTTCTAGCACTACTGTGTGAGAACCTGATGAACCGATAGTAGAAACGATACCTTCCCCAACACGAGCTATAACCGTATCTTCTCCAGCACCACCGACTAATCTTTCTATATTAGCACGAACAGTTATACGTGCTTTAGCCTTTACTTCTATACCGTTAATAGCTACCCCAGCTATATATGGGGTTTCTATAACTTTTGGATTAACACTCATTTGAACTGCTTGAAGTACATCTCTACCTGCTAAGTCTATGGCTGCACAACGTTCAAATGATAAACTTACTATGTTAGCTCTGTGAGCTGCAATTAAGGCGTTAATAACTCTATCAACATTACCACCAGCCAAATAATGACTTTCAAGTTGATTTATAGTTACTTCTAAACCAGCCTTATGAGCTTTTATCATAGGATTTATAACTCTACTCGGAACAACCCTACGCAATCTCATACCAACAAGAGTAAAAATACTTACCTTTACCCCAGCCGCTATTGCACTAATCCATAATCCCAATGGGAAAAATGTAAAAAATACCGAAATAATTATTATACAAACAATAACTATTACACCTGTGAAAATTGCCTCTGGCATCATATTAATCATCTCCTTTTATTTTTTTCTAACTATTATTCGCATACCTTCAACTTTAATTACAATTAATTTATTTCCTTTTTCTACAAACTCACCTTCCGTTACAACATCATATTTTTCATTTTCAAATATTGCTATCCCTGATGGTCTTAAATCTGTAAAAGCAATTAATTCTTTATTTATTAAAGTTAGGTCGCTTTCCTTTGCAACATAGCCTGCATCTGTTGTAATTTTTTCATTTAAAACAAGTTTATTTAAGAATAAAAATTTATTTTTAAACAAATAAATATTAATAAAACACCAAATACTAGACACTATAAATGAAATTATAATTATAAAAGTAATTGTATAGGATTCATTATTAACTTCAATTATAGAATAAATTAATGTTATAGTTCCAAATACTCCCAATATACCACCAGGAACAAATAACTCTGCTATTATAAGCAAAATAGAAGCAATAAATAGAACTAAAACAAATATATTTATTCCAGATTGAACTGTATGAATAGCTATATATGCTGCTAAAGATAATGCTGATAAAATACCATACATGTTAAATTTTTTAGAAAACATCTGTTGGCAAAAACTTAAAAACATTAGTAGCAAAAGCACTAAGTCTATTAAATATAATTTATCACTAGCAATATACATTCTTACACCTCCTTTAAATTATATTATTGTATTCTTTTTCTAACTCCTCTATTAATTTATTTTTTGTATAAAGATTTCCATGTCCTGGAACTGCATATTCAAAGTCTAATTGACTAATAAATTCTATATAATTAAATAATTTTATTTTATCAAAGGACATCGGCTTAGTTTTATAACTTTTAGAATGGCTATCTCCCAAAAATAATACCCTATCTTTTTTTACATAAATTAATAATGCATCATCAGAATGAGAGTTATCATTTGCATAAAAATAAACAACATTATCTCCCAAGTTGATAGTAAAATCACTAATTTTTGCTATGTCAGGAATTTTTATTTGTATTTTTTTATTAGCATATACTTTTTTCATTACATTAGCACTAAATTCTGTTTCTAAATTTTGTTCTACTCTGTAATCTATACTCTTGTAATCCCAATTCCATTTACTCATCTCTTCAAGATAGCTTTTTGTTTTTTTAGAAGATATTATAGTGTTATTGATATAGGTTGCACCAAAACTGTGGTCCCAGTGATGATGAGTTAATACTGTATAGATAGGAAGTGGCAAGTTATTAGATTTTAAATCTTCATAAAATCTTTCTATCTGCTCTTTACTATTACCTGCATCTATCATTATTGAGTATTTATCACCTTTTACATAACCTATGGCTGGTTCTAAATAAGTAAATCTATGCTTACTATAATATACATTATCAGAAATTTTATATAACATATATTTCTCTCCTTATTCTATAATTATATCATAAATAAAAAAATAGTAAAAGATTTTCATACAAACTACTATTTACTTATTGACCATAAGGCTCTTAATTCTACTTTTAATTCGTCGTAGCTCCAAGGTTTTAAAGTTCTACCCAAAGAATTAGGGTCATTTATAATATAGTTACCATCTTTATCAATACCAACTATAAGAATTATATGACCTACAGTAGTAAATTTTCCTGGTTTTACTGAAGCTATAATTGGTTTATTTTGTTTTAAAGTCTTGTCGATAGAATTTTTATTTACTGGTATTTCTGCATAATTCATTTTATAGTATCTTGCTATATATTTAAAAAATCCCCAGCTAGTTCCGTCCGGTGTGAAATATCCTGCCTTGTCTTCTATTTCAGAAATAACATCAGGAGTTATGGACATATCCTTAAGTTCTCCTGATAGTAACATGGCAACAACAGTTGGTCCACAACCCCTTATTGAAATATCAGTTTCTCCTAATTTATTATAACCCCATCTTCTATCCCACTGTATGTATAGGGGATAATTTCTTCCAAGTCCTACCGTTTCTCCTTGACTATAAGGAACTCTACTGCCATTTAAATAACCGTATATATAATCTGTAACGTCTTTATTATTTGCTAACATTTTTCTATAAGTTAGTGGTAAACGATACAAATTATCTGCGATATACTTAGCTTTTGTATTTTCATTAGCATATTCTTTCAAATCTAAATTTACATCTTCTTCTCTTTGTAGAAATGGATAGGGTTGTTTTACTCCTATAATATTATCCCTATTAAATTTAATTTCCGTATTACTATCATTTATAGTTTCTCCAGTAAAAAATAGTAGAATAATAAAAATCAGTAGTGGCATTGCAAGTAAATATTTTTTCATAATCTTCTCTCCTGTAATTACCTTTTATAGAATGTTAATATAAAACCCATTGCTATTATAATTAAATAACCTAATAAACTTAAAAAATCTGGTATCTCATTGAAAAATATAAATCCTAAAGTTCCTGAAAATATTATTTGTGTGTAGTCAAATATTGAAATTTTATTTGCTGAAGAATACTTGTAGGCATAAGTAACTCCAAATTGACCGATAGCTCCTGTAATTCCTACAAATAATAAAATCATAATTTGATAATAACTCATTTCCTTAAAATTTACCAGCATAAAAGGAAAAGTAGCTAAACAAGAAAAAACAGAAAAAAATAAGATAATAAATTCAGCTGATATATTTTTTTTACCTAGATACCTAACGCAAGTGTAGGCAAAACCTGAGAAAAATGCTGTTCCAAGTCCTGCCAAGGCTCCTAAAGACATAAAATTTTCAAAACTGGGTTTTATTACGAGTACTACACCTATAAAAGCTAAACTTATAGTTGTCATTTGTAATAAACTTACATTTTCTTTAAAAATAAAATACGATAAGATTATAATCACAAAAGGTGATAGCCTTTGTATTACAGAAGCGTCAGCTAAATGTAAATGTGATACTGCATAAAAATTACATAACAAACCTATTGTCCCTGTACTTGCTCTTAAAAAAAGAACTAACCAAGACTTTTTTCCTTTGGGATATACTATGCTATTATGTTTTTTTATTATGGGAAGAAATGCTATTAAGACCGCTATTAAATTTCTAAAAAATGCTTTTTGTGTAACTGGCAAATCTCCAGATAACTTAACAAAAAATGACATTAGAGCAAAACCTAACGCAGAAATCAAAATACATATTATACCCATGGTAAGATTATTTCTTTTACGCATATTATCACCTATTTTTTGCTTTTATTCAAATTATCAAATTTTTCTTTCATTGTTGGATTTTTTCTTACTAATTTTTTTATTGTAATTTCTTCAGCCTTATTGTTAGCTATTCTTAGATTATTGTCTGAAGATAGCAAGGCTTCTTTTGTTTTTTGCAAATGACTTATAGTCTTATCTATTTCATCTATTGCAGTTTTAAATTTTTTGCTAGCTAATTGATAATTTCTAGAAAATGATAACTTGAATTTTTCTAAATCTTCTTCAAAATTTGCTATATCTATATTTTGTTCTCTCATTATAGCTGCATCTCTTTTGTATTCTAAAGAATTAAGTGCCGCATTTCTTAAAAGTGTAATTATCGGAATAAAAAATTGTGGTCTAACCACATACATTTTAGGATACTGATAAGATACGTCAACTATTCCGTTATTATAGAGTTCATTATCTGATTCCAGCATAGAAACTAGGACAGCATACTCACATTTTTTTTCATTTCTATCCTTGTCTAATTCTTTTAAAAAATGTTCATTTTTTTTCTTAGTGGCAGTCTGGTCATTTTCATTTTTCATCTCAAACATAATAGAAATTATTTCAATTCCTAATTTGTCAAATTCACGATAAATATAATCACCCTTGCTGCCTGTTTTTGCATCATTGTCTTTTTCAAATACAGCATTTGGAAAAGCCGTCATACGCAACTTGTTAAATTCTATTTCACAATGTTGCTCTAAACTTTCTCCCAGCATTTTTGTAGATTGTTTTGCCTTAAAATCTTTATAAAATGCTATTGCTTCATCTTTTTGTCTTAATTCTATATCAAATTTTTCTTGTAATGATTTTTTAGATAATTCATTTTGTATATCTTGCAATTCTAATTTATTTTTATATTCTGATAGTTCTTTATCCTTATCTAAGATAGCCTTATTTACTTCTAAAGCTATTTTCATATCGCTACTTTCAATTAATTTTTTAATTTCTGCTTCTTTTTCATTAAATAATTCTTTATTCTTAGCCTCTAACTCTAATATTTTTTTCTCTTGTTCTCTAATTTTTTCTTCTAGTGATTTTTGTGCGTTTATAATTTCTAATTCTTTATCTTTTTCATGACTTTCAATTACTGCTTTTAAAGATAGGATATCCGCTTCTTTTTCTGTCAAGATTTTTTCTATTTTATTATTGGCTTTTTCTTCTAATAGTTCAATATCTTTTTTGTAGTGTTGTTCTGCTTGCTTAATACGAGAATTTAATTCTTCAGTAAATTCTTTATTTTTTATTTGGGTTACAATATTTTCATACTTATTATCATCTATATTAAAACTTTCTCCACAGTTGGGGCATTTTATATCTTTCATATTTTTCTACCTTTCTTTTAACTTGGTCAACATATATTTAGCAGGATTGAGTATATCAATATTTGTATACTTTGCTAATTCTTTTTCTATGTAAGGGAAATGTGTACAACCTAATATTATTTTTTCTACCTTGTATAATTCTATTAATTCAGTCAATTCTTTAAACTTAAAGTCCCTTGCTATTTTAGAAATATCTTCTTTCTTTTCTATTGATTTTACCATTTCTAAAAAAGTAAAGCCTATAAATACAAGATTAGGATTTTTAGTCATCATAACTTTTTCAATTCCAGCAAGTCCTTGAGCATTGGCTGCTAATACCGCAACCTTGTTAAATTTATTTGCCATATCTTCATAAACGTTTAGAGGCGTAACTACATTAATAGCATTTTTCTTTGCCAATTTTTTAAAGTCAACAGCCCCACTAAGAGAATTACAATATACAAATAAATTACTGCAAGACTTATTTTTTAGCGACAATAAAATTTTGTTTATATGTAGTTCTTTATATTCATCACTTGCAGCTTGAAATATTGTTTGCTCTACCGGATTATTTGATACAGCTATTCCAATTATGTCCTTATAGCCAGCTTCTTTTAAAATATTTTCTCCAAATTCTGTATCTATGGGTGTTCCTGCTATAACAGCTACTTTCATATATTCACCTTCTTTTTAAAATTTCTTTTTAGGGTGCCTATCTACTATTTCTTGATTATTTTTTAATGCTAATATTCCTTTATCAGTTAAACTATATAGTCTAACTGATATAAATTGTTCTAGTTCTTCTTCAGAAAAATTATTTTTAATTAAACTATGTAATTCTTTCTTATTAAGTTTTGATATGCCCTTAATATTTTTAGATTTTAAAGCTACTTTTAAATTATCCATTTTATTATGTTCTAAAGAATTTAACAAAGTATTGATAAGTACATATCCATCTTCTAATAATTTTTTTAAATTACTAGGTGCATCTATGCCATAGCTATATTCAAAATATTTAGGATAATAACCAGTCTTTATACTTTCAGTCGTGAAAGTTCCAAAATTTATTCTCCAAAGTAATATAATATCTCCAGCTAGTAAATTTTCTTTTGTAAACTGCATATTCCTTTTAGGAACTAACTTTGATTTAGACACACTTACTTCTTTAAACCAAGTATCAAAATCTCTATCACTAGAAATAAAAGGTTTATTTTCATAATCTGCATAATAAGTATTTAGTATTTGCTCTATCATCATTATATAAACTCCTTTATTTCATTAATCCATTTTACTTTTTCAGGCTTATCCTTATAATTTAGTATTGAATTTTCATACCAAACAACATCATGCCAAGCTCCAAATTTGTAACCAACTTTTTTAAAATGAGCAACTTTTTTAAAATTATTTTTTTCATGAAAAATAATGATACTTTCGTTGGGGTAAGTAATGCAAGATAATACATTTACAATATTTTGTTTTCTAAGAATTTCTAGTAATTTATTATACAGCATTTGCCCTATACCTTGCCCTTTTTCATTGACATCAACATAAATTGATAATTCTACACTCCAATCATAAGCAACACGTTCTTTAAAAGAATTTGCATAAGTGTAGCCAACTATCTTGCCATTTTTTTGGGCAACTAGGTAGGGATATTTTTCTAAAATTTTTTTTATTCTATTAGAAAATTCATCAACACTAGGCAGGTCATACTCAAAAGTTATATTTGTTTCTTCTACATAATATTTATATATATATTTACTAATTCTTGAGAATCAGAAACTTTTGCCATTCTAATTTTAATATTAGACATTGCACTACTCCTTTATAAGTTTAATAAAATTATATCACGGAATATTACTTTTAAAAAGAAAATAATAAAAACACAGAAATTAATCTGTGTTTTTATCAATATATACTTCTAATTTATTCGTGAATATTATTTTAATATCAATTTTTTTATTATCAAATTTTTTTATTATTTCTTTTGCTAAGATGTTTTCTATATTTGCTTGTATAAATCTTTTTATTGGTCTTGCTCCAAAATTTTTATCATAAGATGATTTTGCAACCCACGTTAAAATATTATCGTCATAATATAAATTAATATTTTGATTATATAAACGTCCTGCCAAATCTTTTAATAATTTTCTCGTTATATCTTTTACATTATTTTCTGTTAGAGGATTGAATATTATTATATCATCTATCCTATTTAAAATTTCTGGTTTGAAATAAGTGTATAATTTATTTTTTATTATTTCTTTAGTCAATTCTGAAATTTTTTCTTCTGAATGATTTTCTAATAATTCTAGTGAACCTATGTTAGAGGTCATAATTATTATAGTATTTTTAAAATCAACTTTTACTCCTTTAGAATCTGTAAGACTGCCCTCATCCAATAATTGAAGTAAAATATTAAATACATCTGTATGTGCTTTTTCTACTTCATCTAATAATATTATAGAGTAGGGATTTCTTCTGACAATTTCAGTTAGTTGACCGCCCTCTTCATAACCCACATAACCAGGAGGAGCTCCAATTAATCTACTTACAGAATGTTTTTCCATGTATTCGCTCATATCTATTCTGACAATATTTTTTTCATCATCAAATAAATTTAAGGCTAAGGATTTTGCTAATTCTGTTTTTCCTACGCCAGTAGGTCCTAAGAATAAAAATGAACCTATGGGTCTATTCGGGTCTGAAATTCCTGCTCTTGACCTAAGAATTGCATTTGTTACACTAGCTACCGCATCATCTTGACCTAATACTCTTTCGTGTAAAGTTGCTTCTAAGTTTAAAAGTCTTTCTTTTTCTGTTTCTATTAACTTAGATAGGGGGATGCCAGTCATCTGACTTATTATGTAAGAAATATCTTCTTCTGTAACTTCTTGTTTTAAAAGTTTATTTTCATTTAAGTCTAATTCTTTTTCTAAATTTGATAATTCATTTTCTAATTTAGGTAAGGTTGCATATTTTAATTCTGAGGCTTTTTCAAGATTATAAGAATTTTCTGCCCTTTCTAATTCTAGTTTAACCTTGTCAATTTCATACCTAATCTTACTAAGAGCTTCAAGTTTTTCTTTTTCTTTGTCAACTTGTAGTTGTAATTTTTTTTGTTTTTCTCTTAGTTCTGCTAGTTCTTCTTTTACTCCTAAAATACGTTTTTTAGAAATTTCATCATTTTCTTGGGATAGGGCTTTTTCTTCTATTTCTAAGAGCATTACTTTTCTGTTAATACTATCTAATTCAACAGGGTTAGAAGAATTTTCTGTTTTAATAGTCGCACATGCTTGGTCTATTAAATCAATCGCCTTGTCTGGTAAAAATCTATCCGTTATGTACCTATTAGATAATTTACTTGCTGAAACTATTGCCCTATCTGAAATTTTTACATTATGATATATTTCGAATCTTTCTTTTAAACCTCTTAAAATAGAAATTGTATCATCAACATTTGGTTCTTTTACTAAAATCTTTTGGAAACGTCTTTCTAGGGCTGAATCTTTTTCTATATAATTTCTATATTCATTAAGTGTGGTTGCACCTATACAACGTAACTCTCCTCTGGCTAGCATAGGTTTTAAAATATTCCCAGCATCCATGGCTCCGTCTGTTTTACCAGCACCTACTAGCATGTGAATTTCATCAATAAATAAAATTATATTGCCATTATGTTCCTTAATTTCTTCTAAAACTGCTTTTAATCTTTCTTCAAATTCTCCACGATATTTTGCACCAGCAACCAAACTAGGTAAGTCTAATTCAAAAACAGTTTTATTTTTTAGTGATTCTGGAACATCACCTCTTACAATTCTCTGTGCTAATGCTTCAACAATAGCCGTCTTTCCGACACCTGGTTCTCCTATTAAAACTGGATTGTTTTTTGTTTTTCTCGATAGTATTCTAATTAAATTTCTAATTTCATCATCTCTACCAATCACCGGGTCTATCTTACCTGTTTTTACTTCTTCAACTAAATCACGACCGTATTTTTCTAAAACTTCATAAGTGATTTCTGGATTATCATTCATTACCTTTTTACCTCCTCTAATTTTTTCAATTAAAATTATTAAATCTTTTAAGCTAGATACCTTATCTAAATATTTTTTAAAAATAGCATTCTTAATATATGCCCCTAAAAGTAAATGCTCAGCAGAAAGAAATTCATCCTTATTTTTTTCTCTATACTTGTCTGCTTCATTTAATAAAGCTATTAAATCATTTGACATATAAGCCCCATAATTTATATTTTCTCCAACAACATCATTTATTTTTAATAATTCTTGTTCTAATTCATATTTTAAACTTTTACTATCAATATTTATTCTGTTTAAAATATCTGAAAATAAATTTTTTGACTTAAGAGCTGACAATATTAACATATCTGATGTTATATTTTGACTTTTTATTTCTAAGGCTTTTTCTTGTGTTTTAGCTAGAATTTCTTTTACAGCAAGTGTCATTTTATCAATATTAATCATAGAAACCTCCTTAACAAATTTATAATTTTTATTTTGACCTTTTTTGACTGTAAAATTATTATACAACCTCTGACCTTTTTTGACAATACTTATTTTTCAATTTTACAAAAAAAATTATTAATGTTAAAATTAAATTTATAATATTAAAATTAGAATGGAATTTAAAATGAAATTTGTTGCTAAGGAAGATTACAAGAGTGTAAGATTATTTTTACAAAATTTTTTAATGCTGTCGAAAAAAAATATTCATAAAATTAATATGGAAAAAGAAGCAGTAACATTAAATGGAAAAATCGTTAAATTAGAAGAGACTGTCAAAAAAAATGATGTAATAAAAATAAATATTATTTTAGCTAAATCAAAATATAAAATTAATGATGAAATAAAAATTACAAAAGAATATGAAGATGATTTTTTACTAGTTGTTTCTAAACCCTTCGGAATAAAAACTCATCCTAACGATAAAGAAGTAGAAGATAATACACTGCTCAACTATTTAATAAAAGACTATATTTATTTAGAACCAATACACAGATTAGATACCGATACTTGCGGGCTTGTAATTTTTGCTAAAAGCCCCTTAATTAAATCAAAACTAGATTATATGCTGGAGAAAAAATATATAAAAAGATTTTACTCGGCTATTATAAAAAAATATATAAAACCTCAACAAATTATGACAAATATAGGTAGGGATAGAATAGAAAAAAATAAAATGGCAGTGGTAAGTCAAGGTAAACAAGCTATAACTAATATTCTTTCATGTGAAAAATTAAATAAAGATTTTTATAAAGTTTGTATTTCATTAGAAACAGGAAGAACTCATCAAATAAGAGTTCATCTAGCACATCTAAATTCTAGCATTGTTGGAGATAAACTTTATTCAAAAGATTTTTATAAATTTAAAAATATGTACCTGGGTGCATTAAAATTAGAATTTAATCATCCTGTAACTAATAAAATTATTTTGATAACTTCTTCATTGAAAAATGATTTTGATAAAATAATAAAGTAGCAGATATTTTTTTACCTACTACTTTTTATTTATTCAAATTTTATTTTAAAAGAAATTATTAATGCCATTAAAGCTATAAACGAAGATACATAAAATACTAGCTGTGTGCTAGTATCCCAAATAGAACCTACGACATACATTCCTATAAAAGCCGATAATTGAAAACAAATAGAACTATATAGGCTTTGCATATCCAGAGTTTTATCAACTGAAAATTTACTATTTAATATTAAAACAAAAGCTAGTTGTGCAAGTGCAAAAGTTATTGCGTGAGTAACTTGTGTTAGTGCAAAAATATATACATTTTGAAAAATACCGAGTAAGAACCATCTTAAACTTGCAATAAAACAAGAAAATAATAATAAATTTTTAGCTTCAACTTTGCGAACAAGTTTACTAGAAAAAATAAAAAAAATAATTTCTGAAATTACAGATATATTTACCACTAAACCCGTAAGCCATTTCTTAGAAATATTAAGACTTTCTATATAAAGTACGCTGTAATTATTGTAGGCTGAATGACTTAATTGTAGCAAGAAATAAACTAAAATAATAAGTATTGCATTATAGTCATTTTTCATCCAAGAAAAAGATTTTTTTCTTTATTTTCATTGCCGTAAACTTTTATTGTATCTACTAATTTAGGCATTTTTGAACATATAAAAACACAATAAAGTCCTACAAGAAATACCATAGCATAATATATAAAATCATTATTAATGTAATATAATACTGCCCCGACAGAAATACCTATTAACATAAAAGAAAAAGAACCAAAAACTCTAACTTTACCATAATCAATACCCGCTTCTTTTAAAAATATTGACGCTGTTGTTTCTGTAAGTGGCGTTAGGGTGAAAAATGTTATTCCTATAAGAAATGTAACTACTATTAAACTTAATTTACTATCTGTAAAACCGTACATAAGAGTAGCTAAAAATCCGCCTATTGATATTATCCTATATGATTTTTTCATTCCAAATACTCTTATTAAATATGATGCGAAAAATACTCCTCCTAAAAATCTAGCTAGATAGACCATAGAAAAAATACCACTTGCTTCTAAAATAGAAAGTTTTTTCACTCCTGTTAAGTAAACTAACCAATATTGAAAAAATACTCCTTGAACTGCATATTGTAAAAAATAATTAATTGCCAACCAATTTTTTGCTTTCATTTTATCACCTACTTAATAAGGTATATCTGGGCTAAAACAACAACTAAATTCATTAAAGAATGAGCTATTATCGAAACAGATATTCTACCAGTAATTTTATATAAAAAACAAAATAATATAGATAGTGCTATATATAATAACATGACTGGTGAAAATCCATCGTGTGGAATAGCAAAAAGTATACCAGATAATACCGCTGCAAATAAAAATCTTATCCATTCGTATTTGCTATATAAAATATCATAAAGATAACCAAATATAATTTTTCTAAATACTAATTCTTCTAAAATAGGTGCTAAAATCAATACATAAATTGAAAATATTGGTATTTTTTTTATTATTTTTACGATATCTGCTGTGTTTTGACTAGCAACTTCAAAACCAAAAATTTTTGAAAATATCTGTAATAAAATACCTATACATATTTGTAGCAAATACATGGCTAAGAAACCAAGTATTGAAAAAAATATTGACATTAGTATATTATATTTACTTCCCTCTTTTTCAATAGAATTAATTTTATATTTACTTGTAAAAAATATAATTATAACTGCTGCTAAAAAATTATATAGTAGCATTAAATTATAAATCATTTCAGTATTATTTATTTTAAAATATTTTACACTAGAATAAGGAAGAACTATTAAGGACAATAGATAAATTCCAACAAAAACTAAAACAGGTAAAATTTTTCCATTTTTAAAATTTAATTTCATTATAAATCACTCCAAAAAATTATTAAATTATCTTGTATATTTATTTCTTAAAAATTTAACGTAGTAGCTTGTCATTAATATTGAATAAATACCTAATCCTAAAACCCACGATATCCATAAACCTGAAACTCCAATTTTTTTTATATAAACTAAATAGTAAGCTAGAGGTAGAGCGAAAATATAAAATCCTACTATCTGCGAAAAACAAGTAGGTAAAACTTTTTTATAAGCTCGTAAAACTCCAACTAAGGAAGCTGAAAAAGAATCAAAAATTACAAATCCTACAACAAATATTAATAAGTCTTTTGCAATTATTACAAAACTTTCATCACTTCCGTATAGATATGGTATTTTAGACCTAAATATTAATATTAGCACTGCCGTTATTACAGAAAATATTATCGAAACTAAAGTTCCAATATTTACATATTTATTTGCTAGCTTATAATTTTTAGCTCCTAAGTGATAGGATACAACTATGGTTAAAGCACTAGAAATACTCATGGGTAAAGAATATAAAAAACCTGCAAAGTTAAGAGAACTTTGGTGGGCAGCAATGGTATAAGTATCAAAAATACTTATCATGATTGATAAGGCTGAAAACATAAAAGTTTCAAGTAAAACTGCAAGCGACATGGGTAGTCCTAACTTAAATATTTCTGGCCAATGTTTAAATTTTATTTTCTCTATTTTAAAAATATTATATTTTTTTATTTTAGGATGATTTAATATTATAAAAATTGCCAAGAACAAAGAAAATATGTAGGTGATGTTTACCGAGATGGCAATACCTACTCCACCAAATTCATAAAAACCAAACTTACCAAATATCAAGGCATAGCTAAGTAAAATATTTACTGGAACATATATAAACATCATAATCATAGAAATTCTAGTCAGTCCCAAACTATCAATAAAAGACCTCAATGTTACATAAAGAGTTATTGGTATTAAACCATAACTTTGATATTTTAAAAAATTTTTAGTAATTCCTGAAATTTCAGAAGAGATACCCAACTTATCAACCAAAACTTCTGAAAATAAATTTAAGATTACTGCTATTACAGTTGAAATTATTAAGGCTATGTATATAAACTGTCTAAGCTTAGTAGGTATTTCACTTTCTCTACCTTTGCCAACTAAATGAGAAACTATGGGAACAATAGCAACTACCAAGGTAGAAATAACTGAGAAAATAGGATTCCAAATATTAACTCCCATACTAATACCAGCCAAATCTTTTGAACTATAATGTCCAGCCATAAATGTTCCTATCATATTAGATGAGTATGATATCATCTGATAAATTAATACTGGAAATAATAATTTTATAAAAATTATTATTTGTTCTTTTGTATTTTTACCCTCGTACATCTTTAAACTCCTTTATAAAAATAAACCGACTAATGACTTAGTCGGTTAAAATAAAAACAAATATGCAACCAAGAGTTGAATAGCTAACACAACCGTTAGTTTAGTCGCCAGCTCAACCTTGACAAATACTCACACCCGTAAAAAATTACTTAATGCTGCTTCATTCCTGACCTGACATGGTTCATAATTATTACGTCATAAGATGCCTCAATCTCAACACCACGTGCTAAACTCGTCATCACGCAAACTACCCGAATCTTGGTATTCAGCCTTGCTAAAGCGGATTGCAAGTACAGGGCACCGCTAACTCCCCACCTAGCAAATAACATTATAACAAATTGAAAAAGAAATTGCAATGTAAAATGTTTTGTAAAATATTTTATTTATAAAAATAGTGGATATTTTTCTTTATTTTTGCTCGGTTTATTAACTAAATCTTTGAATATATTTACACCCAATCCTGCAAGTAAAAATATTACAAAATAAAATAATAAATATAGTATATCCCCTGTAGCCGAAGGATAATATACTCCGCCTACCGCTTCTCTCATAAGCGACACAGCATAAGTAAATGGAATTTTAGGATACAGGGTTTGGAAAAATTGTGAAGTCATTTAAATAGAAATGTAGAACCTGACCTCCCCATTTGTAATACAAGTAGTATTATACAAATAGCTTTACCAACATTTCCAAATATTGAAACTATTGTATGATATTCTGAATTATCAATATTAGTAATAATACTTTTAAATTTTTCTTCTCTTGATATATTCTCACCTACTCATTTTATATTAACACTTAAAATTTTAATTTTCAAACAAAATTTAGTTTTATAATTTTAAAATTAACCCAGTTGACGTGCAGATTATATTAATTTATAATCAAATAAAATATATTTTTAGGAGAATATAATAATGAAAGTTCTAATAACTGGTTTTGAAGCATTTGGCAATGATAAACTTAATTCATCTGCAGAAGTAGTGTATAGATTGCCTGATAAATTAAATGATATTTTGCTAATTAAAAAAATAATTCCAACAGTATTTAACAAGAGTGCAGAAATGCTAAAAAAAGAAATAGATTCACACAAACCAGATATAGTAATTTGTGTTGGTCAAGCTGGTGGTAAAGACAGAAAAAAAATAGCTGTAGAACGTGTTGCAATAAATATTGATGACGCAAGAATAGCAGATAATGAGGGTAATCGACCACTTGATAAAATCATTCAAGAAAATGGTTCAACTGCCTACTTTTCTACCTTACCTATAAAGGCTATATACTCTGAATTAATAAAAAATAATATTCCTACTGAAATTTCTAACAGTGCTGGAACATTTGTTTGTAATCATATAATGTATCAATCCCTATATTTATCTAACACAAAATATAATTTCAAAACAGGATTTATTCATATTCCATATATCAAAGAACAAGTACACGATGACCAAACACCATATATAGAAATTGAAAAACTTGTTCAAGCCATAAAAATAATAATTTCTACTTCCTTAGAATACCACAATAAATCAGATTTATTATTAGAAGCTGGCAAGGAATATTAAAAACGAATATTAATATAAACTAAAAATTCGATTTTTGTTTTATTTAAAATTCAAAAAACATAAAAATTTATTTTAAAGACGAATATTTTTATTTTTTTATAAAATTCCTTTACAAAATTTTAAAATTAATGTAATATATTTATGGTTTAAATAACCAAAATTCAAAACTTTGGAGGACGACCATGATTAATGATATGAGAATTTTTGACTATGAGGATGTACAATTAATTCCGAACAAATGTATAGTTGAAAGTAGGTCTGAATGTAATACAGAAATTAAATTAGGAAATAGAACTTTTAAATTACCAGTAGTCCCTGCAAATATGCAGACTATTATAGATGAAAAACTTGCTGAAGAATTAGCAAGCAAGGGTTATTTTTACATAATGCACAGATTTAATCCAGAAAGAAGATTAAATTTTGTAAAAAGAATGAATGAACTAGGATTATATTCATCTATAAGTATTGGTATCAAACCAGTAGAATTTGATTTTGTATTAGAACTTAAAGAAAACAATTTAATTCCTGAATACATTACAATAGATATAGCACATGGGCACTCAAATAAAGTAATTGAAATGATTAAATTTATAAAAGAACATTTACCAACTTCATTTGTAATAGCAGGAAATGTTGGAACACCAGAAGCTGTTCGTGAATTAGAAAATGCTGGGGCAGATGCGACAAAAGTTGGTATAGGACCAGGAAAAGTTTGTATAACAAAATTAAAAACAGGATTTGGTACTGGAGGTTGGCAACTAGCTGCACTTCGTTGGTGTCAAAAAGCTGCAAGTAAACCTATAATTGCAGATGGTGGAATAAGAAATCATGGAGATATTGCAAAATCTATTAGATTTGGTGCAGCATTCGTTATGATAGGTTCTCTATTTGCTGGTCATGAACAAAGTCCAGGTGAAACAATAGAAATTAATGGTGAAAAATTTAAAGAATATTTCGGAAGTGCTTCTGAATTCCAAAAAGGCGAAAGAAAAAATGTTGAAGGTAAAAAAATTCTAACTTCACACAAGGGAGATTTATTTGCTACCTTAATAGAAATGCAACAAGATTTACAATCTTCAATTTCTTATGCTGGTGGAAAAAATTTAGCTTCTCTTCAAAAAGTAGATTATGTTATTGTTAAAAATTCTATTTTTAATGGTGATAGATAATAAAACAAAAAGGAAAGATAAAAATATCTTTCCTTTTTTACTTTTTTGTAAGTATCCAACTGTAAATAATTTTTTTGTTATTTTTTGTTGATATACTTTCTATTTTTTTATATTAAATTATTTTTGTGTATCTACAATATATCAACGATTATATTGTACAAGTTTTATTTTATCCAGAATTTCTTAATCCTGTTGCTATTCCATTTATAGTTGTATGTATAGATTTTTTATAAGAATTTATATTATTAAATCTATTTCTTTTAATTAATTCTATTTGTATATAATTTAAGGTATTAAAGTAAGGCAATCTATTTTTTAAACTGTAACGTAAATAATCATTATCTTCTAATAATTCCTTATGATTTTGAATAGCTAAAATCACATCTTTTGTAATCTTCCATTCATTATGAATAATCTCAAATACTTTTATCGTATCATCTTTACCAGATAATTTTGCATATTCTTTGGCTATGGTCATATCTGTTTTTGCAAGTACCATATCAACATTTGATAGTAATGATTTAAAAAACGGCCATTCCAAATACATTTTTTGTAAAATTGATAAATTGTTTTTATCTTTTTTTATATAATTTGCAAAAGAAGAACCTACTCCGTACCAACCTGGGAGCATTACCCTATTTTGCGACCAAGAAAATACCCAAGGTATTGCTCTTAAACCACTTATTTCTGTAATTATTTTTCTAGCGGCAGGTCTTGATCCTATATTTAAACTAGAAATTTCTTTAATCGGTGTTGCATCAAAAAAATAATCATAAAAATTCTTATTATCAAAAACTAAATCTCTATATAATTTATAACTATCTGACACTACTTCATTCATTACATCTTCATATATTTTTTTTGTATTATATATTTCTAAACTACCTGTAATTCTATCAATAGTTGCAGAGATAAGAGTTTCTAAATTGTAATAAGCAGAATCTTTGTTGCCGTACTTAGTACCTATAACTTCTCCTTGTTCTGTTATTCTAATTTTATTATTTAAACTTCCAAGTGGTTGGGATAATATAGATTCATAGCTAGGGCCACCACCACGACCTACTGTTCCTCCTCTACCATGGAAAAATGTTATATTAATATTAAATTTTTTACCTAGTGAAGAAAGTTGCTTTTGAGCCTTATACAAGGTCCAACCAGAAGATAAATATCCTCCATCTTTATTACTATCAGAATAACCTAGCATAATTTCTTGATAGGTATTATTATCTTCTACCCAAACTTTAACAACATCTATACTAAGATAATCGGTCATAACTTGAACAGAATTTCTCAAGTCTTCTATTGTTTCAAAAAGAGGAACTATTTGAATCCTAGAAAATTCTTTTTCTACAAGCCCTACTTCTTTAAGTAAAACTGACAACTCTAACAAGTCTGACACACTTGTTGTATGAGATATTATACTTTGTTTAATTATATCATCTCCAAGTTTATCTTTTAAAATTCTAGCTTTTTTAAAAATTTCCAACTCTTTTTTTAGTATTTCTGATTTTGCAATATTTGTAGCTGATAATAATCTAGGGTCTTCTTTTATTTGTCTTAGCAATATTTTACATTTTTCTTCTTCTGAAAGTGAAGAATAATCTAATTCAATATTAGCTGATTTTAATAACTCGGCAATACACTCTTCATGTACACTTGAATCTTGACGCATATCTATACTAGCTAAGTGAAAACCAAAGACATCTATTGCTTGTAATAATTCTTCTAAATCACCTTCTACTAAAGTTTTTCCGCCATTAATTATCAAAGAATTTTTTACAACAAGTAATTCATTTTTCAATTCTGATGAATTTTTGTAATAATCTTTAGTATTTTTATTACTTAGTTCATCATCTTCAAATAGAATTGCTTGTGTATTTTCTAATTTAATACTTATTTGATACAGGGCTTTTCTGTAAGGTTCTTTTTCCCTAAATTCCGAATTGTCAGATGAATTTTTTGCTAATAATTCTAGTTCTTCTGTTGTAGCCATTAAATTAGTTGACATAGAGTAGGCTCTGTATAAATCAAATATTTTTTCTTTGTAGTAACTAATTACAACTTCAAATTGTAATCTAGCAGCAGTTTCAAGAGTTTCTGCTGTTACATAAGGATTTCCATCTCTATCTCCTCCTATCCACATGCCCATTGTAATAGGAGATACATTTTCTAAATTTATATTCTTTTCTTCTGCTAATTTTTTGTATTTTATTGATAAACTCGTAATAGCTTGCAATAATGAAGTATTGTAATATTGCATTACATTACTTATTTCATTGGGTACTTTTAATTTTTTTTCACGAATAATATCTGTTTGTACAATTATTTCTATATATCTTTTTAATTCTTTGTACCATTTTTCTTTATTTATTAAACCTAATTTTACATCTCTGTGTTTTCTTAATAAATTATGAATTTTATTATTCAAATCGAGCATACTCTTACGCTGAACTTGT
Organism: Gemella sp. zg-1178; assembly: GCF_018790995.1. Lineage (NCBI taxonomy): Bacteria > Bacillati > Bacillota > Bacilli > Caryophanales > Gemellaceae > Gemella > Gemella sp. zg-1178. Next base: position 87,196 of record NZ_JAHKEI010000001.1, on the reverse strand, counting down.
GTAGGATGAGCGGTTAAAACTGGTACTATATTAACTTTTTCTAATATTTCTTTACAATTATCTAGTTTAGAAACATCTTCTATCGTTTTTGATAATTTCCCTAAATATAATTCGTCAGTATTATTTTTATAATTTATTTCATAAGCCAAATCAACATCTTCAGAAATATTTATTAGTAGTGGTAATAAAGAAAAATATCTAGCAACTATTTCTATTTCTTCATTATTTAGCAACTCAACTTTTTTCTTTAAATCTTTATAATATGATATGTCTGCTAATATTTTTATTTCTTTTATTTTATTTAGAGTTTCTTCTGTGACAATTTTCTTAGTAGCAGAATCTAATAATTCTGTTAGTATTTCTATTTCTTCATTAATAATATCTTTGTTATTACTACTTTCTAATTTTTTAATAGCCAACACACTCACCTCATATATAAATATTTAATACTAGAGGAGTTAATCAAAAGACTAACTCCTTTTTATTAATTTTCTTCCAGTATTTCTTCTTTTTCTGCTAAAGTAACCGTAGCAACTTTTTGACCGTCAACAAGATTTATTAATTTTACTCCTGTTGCAGTTCTTCCTAGTGTATTCAATACAGAAATGTCAATTCTTATAATAATTCCTTGGTCTGTCATTATCATTAAATCTTCTGTTCCTGAAATTGATTTAACAGAAACTATTTTTCCTGTTTTTTTAGAAATTTTTGCTACCTTTATTCCTTTTCCTCCACGGTTAGTAACTCTAAATTCATTTTCTTTAGAGATTTTACCTATACCATTTTCTGTTACAGTTAATATTTTTTTAGCCTTATTTATTATTTGCATACCTACTACATAATCATCAAGAGCTAATGTTATCCCTTTAACACCTCGACTAACTCTACCCATTTGTCGAACCTTATCTTCATTAATTCTTATAGCTTGACCTCCAGCCGTTACTATCATAATATCATCATTTTTAGTAACTTTCTGAACTTCTATTAAGGTATCATTTTCATCTAATTTTAAGGCTATTTTGCCTTTTTTCATTATACTTGCGTAATCTGCAAGATTTGATTTTTTTATAATTCCGTATTTAGTAACAAATACTAAATTAGTATCTGACTCCTGTAAATCAGAAATAGCTATTATTGAATTTACTTTTTCATCTTTATCTATTTCTAATAGATTTATTATAGGTATTCCTTTTGCTTGTCTACTCATCTGATTAATTTCATAACCTTTCAGTGTGTAGACTTTTCCTCTGTCTGTAAAGAATAGTATATGGTCATGAGTTGAACAAGTTAGCATATATTCAACATTATCTTCATCATTTGTAGTCATTCCATTTATGCCACGTCCACCTCTACCTTGAGATTTATATGTACTTGCTGCTAAACGTTTAATGTATTGATTATATGATAGAGTTATTACTATTTGTTCTCTCTCTATTAAATCTTCATTTTCTATTTCATCTATTTGACCTTCTACTATGATACTACGACGTGCGTCTTTATATTTTTCTTTAATTTCTAAAAGTTCATCTTTTATTATTTGAAGAACTCTATCATCATTATTTAATACATCTATTAAATCTTTAATTAATTCAATAAGTTTATTGTACTCATCTTCTATTTTGTAACGTTCCAAGCCTGTTAAACGTTGCAATCTCATATCTAGTATTGCTTGTGCTTGCAATTCAGATAAATTAAAGTTTACCATAAGTTCATTTCTAGCTTCTTCAGTTGTTTTAGATGCTCTAATTAATTCGATTATTCTATCAATATTATCTAATGCTATTCTCAAACCTTCTAATATATGGGCTCTGTCTTGTGCTTTTTTTAAGTCGTATCTAGTTCTACGAACAATAACTTCTTTTTGGTGTTCTAAATAATGATATAAAACTTCTTTTAAATTTAAAGTTTTAGGTTTTCCATTGACAAGCGCAACCATATTAACACCAAAAGATGACTGCAAAGGAGTTAGTTTGAATAAATTATTCAAGATAACATTACTATTAGAATCTCTTCTAAGTTCAATTACTATTCTAATTCCCTCTTTTAAATTACTTTCATCTCGTAAATCTGTAATTCCTTCTATTTTTTTATCACGTGCTAACTCTGCAATTTTTTCTACAAGTTTTGCCTTATTTACTTGATAAGGTATCTCAGAAATTATAATTCTTTCTTTACCATTTTTCATTTGTTCAATTTTAGTTTTACCACGCATTATTATTGAACCACGTCCAGTGTGATAAGCCTTAGAAATCCCTGATTCCCCTAAAATTAAAGCTCTTGTTGGAAAATCTGGTCCCTTAATTTTAGTCATTAATTCTGGTATTGATATTTCTGAATTATCTGCCAAGGCAATAACACCGTCAATAACTTCCCCTAAATGATGAGGAGGTATATTAGTTGCCATACCCACAGCAATACCAGAACCACCATTTACAAGTAAATTTGGTATTCTAGCTGGTAAAACTTTTGGTTCTTTTGTTGAACCGTCATAGTTATCTTGGTAGTCAACAGTTTCTTTATTTATATCTCGAACCATTTCAGCTGCAATTTTACTTAATTTTGCTTCGGTATAACGCATTGCTGCTGCACTATCTCCGTCAATAGACCCAAAGTTCCCTTGACCTGCAACCATTGGATATCTACTATTAAAATCTTGTGCTAAACGAACTATTGTTCCGTATGTTGCAGAATCTCCGTGAGGGTGATATTTTCCCATAACTTCCCCGACAACTGTGGCTGATTTTCTAAATGGTTTATCGTGTGTTAATCCTAGTTCGTTAAATGCGTAAAGTACACGTCTATGAACTGGTTTTAAACCATCTCTTACATCAGGCAAGGCTCGTGATACTATAACACTCATTGAATAATCTAAAAATGAATTTTCAATTTCAGTAGTTATATTTCTTAAAGTAATATTTTTATCTTCCATTTTTATCCTTTCATACCTACTAAATATCTAAATTAACAACATTTAGGGCGTTATCTTCAATAAATTTACGTCTAGGTTCAACTTTTTCACCCATAAGAGTATCAAATGCAGCATCAGCTAGCATAGCATCATCAATACTTACTTTGTACATACGTCTACTTTCTGGATCCATTGTTGTTCCCCAAAGTTCTGAAGCATTCATCTCTCCAAGTCCTTTATAACGTTGAACAGAATATTTTTTATCTCCAGCATATTCTGCTATATCACGTTGCAATTCTTCATCATTGAATGAATAATAAACTTTTTTACCAACTTTTAATCCGAATAATGGTGGTCTTGCTATGTATATATGTCCTGCGTCAATTAAATCTTTCATGTATCTAAAGAAGAAAGTTAGTAAAAGTGTTCTGATATGACTTCCGTCTACATCAGCGTCGGTCATTATTACAATTTTGTGATAACGTAATTTATCTACATTCATGCCTTCGCCTATACCCATCCCAGCAGCTGTTATTAATGACCTGATTTCATCAGAAGCTAGAACCTTATCAATTCTTACTTTTTCTACATTTAGAATTTTTCCTCGCAATGGTAGAATAGCTTGGAATTTACTATCTCTTCCTAATTTTGCACTACCTCCTGCCGAATCCCCTTCTACTAAGAATAATTCACATTCACTAGCGTCTTTGCTAGAACAATCAGCAAGTTTACCAGGTAAATTAGTAAATTCTAAAGCATTTTTACGTCTGGTAGATTCTCGAGCTTTTTTAGCTGCTATTCTAGCATGTGAAGCCTGTAATCCTTTTTCAATTATTATTTTTGCAATTTTAGGATTTTCTAATAAAAATCTGTCAAATTCTTCTGAAAATAATCTATTAGTTATTGTACTCATTTCTGAGTTACCAAGTTTTGTTTTAGTTTGTCCTTCAAATTGAGGATTAGGATGTTTAACTGATATTATGGCAACTAAACCTTCACGTACGTCATCTCCAGTTAGTGCTTCCTTGTCTTTTATTAAATTATTTTTTTTACCGTAAGAATTAATTATTCTTGTCAAGGCAGTTTTAAATCCAGATTCATGAGTTCCTCCCTCATGAGTATTTATATTATTTGCATAACTTAATACTGTGCTTGAGTAGCCTGAATTGTATTGCATAGATATTTCTAATTCTTTTCCTTCTAATGAAGAATGTACATAGATAGCTTCATGTAAGGCATCTTTATTTTCATTAAGCATTTCTACATATTCAAGAATACCTCCCTCATAGTAAAAAGTTTCTTTTCTTTCTTCTTCTAATCTTTCGTCTATTAAATTTATAGTTATACCCTTATTTAAAAATGCTAATTCACGAATACGACCTCTTAATATATCATATTCATACACTGTTGTTTCTTGAAAAATTTCAGCGTCAGCCTTAAATCTTATAGTTGTTCCTGTTTTATCAGTATCACCTATTACGCTTATATCTTGAACAACATCTCCTCTTTCAAATTTCATGGCATGAATCTTACCGTTTTTATGAACATAGGCTTCTAAGTGAGTTGACAAAGCATTAACCACACTAGCCCCTACTCCGTGAAGACCACCAGATACCTTGTATCCTCCTCCACCAAATTTACCTCCAGCGTGCAAGACTGTTAAAATTACTTCTAGGGCTGGTTTGCCTGTTTGTTCTTGAATGTCAACCGGTATCCCCCGTCCATTATCTTCTACTCTTATCCAATTATCTTTTTCGATAGCAACAGTAATATGGTCGCAATATCCAGCTAAGGCCTCGTCAATAGAGTTATCAACTATTTCCCATACAAGATGATGTAAACCTCTTGAGGAAGTAGAACCTACATACATACCCGGTCTTACCCTAACGGCTTCTAAGCCTTCTAAAACTTGAATTTGGTCTGCATTGTATTCTTGATTTTTTATATTTTCTGTCATTATTATTCCTCTCTAAATACTAATTATTCTCTATTTTACCATCTTTTATATAAAATATTTTTGCATTATCTAACAAATCTTCTTTTATATCATTTATTGATGGAGTTGTTATAAATGTTTGTATTTTGCTGTCTATACTTTCTAATAATTTTTTTTGCCTTTTTTTATCAAGTTCACTTAAAACATCATCTAATAGTAATATAGGGTAATTTCCTGTTTGATTTTTTAAGAAATTTATTTCAGCAAGTTTTAAAGATAATACAATACTTCTTTGTTGCCCTTGAGAAGCATATTGTTTAGCATCAAGGTCATTTATTGTAAATAGCAAATCATCGTGATGAATACCTACTTTTGTATTGCCATTATTTATATCTTCATCTACCTTTTTCATAATACTTTCACATAATATTTTTTCATCTATATTAAAAATATCCTTGTATTCTAAACCTAAATTTTCTAATATAGATGACTTGTAAATTATATTAAGATTTTCTAATCCGTCTGTTATTATATTCATGTTATTTCTTGCTAGTATAGCTATATTTTCTACAAATTTATACCTTTCAGTAGTAATATACAAGGCTAATTTAGATAGTTGTAAGGTCAATGATTCTAAATAAATTTTAGACATTTCATCATTTCTATTTTTTCTCATGTCTTTTAAAAAGGTATTTCTCTGTTTTAGCAGATGTTTGTACATAATAGAATACTTATAATAAATTTTTGAAAATTGGTAAAATTCCCTATCAATAAAATCTCTTCTTATAGAAGGAGCTCCTTTTACAAGTTGTAAATCATCTGGATAAAATAAAACTGTATTGAGTTCTCCTACAAAATCTGTGAGTTTATTTTTTCTTATACCAGAAATTTTGGCATTCTTGCCCTTATTATTCATGGCAAGCATCATATCTTTTTCTTGACCTTCTTTTTCTATGACACAAGAAATGCAGGCGGCTTCTTCTCCAAATTTTATGCATTCAAAATCTCTTTTAGTTCTAAAACTTTTACCTAAGGACATAAAAAAAATAGATTCTATTATATTTGTTTTTCCATTTGAATTATCTCCAACTAAAATATTAAGCGAAGGATGAAAATCCAAATATAAACTAGAATAATTTCTAAAATATAATAAACTTAAATTTTTAATTTTCATATTTTTATTCTATTAAAAACTCTTTATCATTAATTTTAACAACATCACCACTATATAATTTCTTTCCTCTGCGATTTTCTAATTCATTATTTAGGAAAACTTGCTCGTTTGCTAGAAAGAACTTTGCTTCCCCTCCGGAATTTATAAAATCTTCTATCTTAAGAAATTGTGTCAATGTTATATACTCGCCATCTATAAAAACTTTTTTCATATATTCTCCTTAAAAGATATTTAAAATATAAATAATAGATATGCAATTAATTTTGAATATAAAACTAAATACATAATAAGAATGTATAAATATATACAAATTTTACTCATAAATTGTATCATATTTCACATATTTTTTCAATTTATTGCCTGCTTATATCCTTGTTATTAATATATTGTTCTATTATTTAAAAATTGTTCTATTATTTAAAATTATAATAATTACATTTTCTGTAACCTTTTACATTTACAATATTAAAATTGTATTATATAATTAATTTAAGGTAGGTGATTTATATGAAAATCGAAAAAAAGATTGAAAATATTTTAAACGATAAAATTATCAACACCATAGAAACCAGCTATGGAATAACAAATAAAAATTATATTGTAGAAACAAATGAAAATTCTTATTTTTGTCGTATTCCAAAGGATACTCTTTTTATAAATAATAAGGAAAATGAAAAAGAAGCTCTTGATATTTTAAAAAATGAAGACTACTTTTTAGAACCTGTATACTATGATAGTAATTTGTTAATAACACAATTTCAAAAAAATGCTAAAACATTTATATCTAATAAAAATTTGTCTAGCATAGTAGAAATTTCAAAAATTTTAAAAAGTTTACACAAAAATAAATTTCAGGCAAATAATAAATTCAATCCAGTAGAAACATTTGAAAAATATTTGTATCAGGTAGAAAATTTTGAAATTGATATAGAAAAATACCTGCCCCTAGTAGAAGAATTTAAAGAATTATATACACCAGATAGGTTGTGTCATAACGACTTGGTAGAAGGCAATTTTCTTTTTACTAAAAGCAAAATATATTTGATTGACTTTGAATATGCTGGACAAAATGATTATTATTTTGATATTGCTAGTTTCATATCTGAAAATGATTTAAACTATCAAGAAACTGTAACATTTTTACAATCTTACTTTGGAGATGAAATTTGTGATTTTGAAAAATTAGATATTTTCTTAAAATTTGAAGATTTACTTTGGTATACTTGGGCATGGTTGCTCTATGAAAAACGTGGAGAAGAAATATACAAAACTATAGCTGAAGATAAATTTAATAAATTAAAAAAACCAAGAAAAATTATTTACTAGGAGAAATACATGAATTTAGGACAAATAGGCTTTGGAACATATAAAATTACAGATGAAGAAAAAGGAATTGAAGTTATTCAATTCGCCTTAAAAAATGGTTATAAAATAATTGATACGGCTTCATTTTACGGCAATGAAGAAATTATTGGTAAGGCTACTGAAAATTTTAATAAAAATGATTTTTTTATTACTACAAAAGTATGGCCGAGCGATTTAACTTATGACGGAGTAATGCGTTCATTTGAAAAAAGTTATAATAATTTAAGAGAAAAAATTGATTTGCTTTTAATACATTGGCCTCACCCAGATAATTTTATTACTGGCTATAAGGCATTAGAAAAATTAAAAGAAGATAGGTTGGTAAAAGAAATTGGGGTTGCTAATTTTGAAATTAGACACTTAGAAGCCTTAAAAAATCACTGCAATATTAAACCCTATCTAAATCAAGTGGAAGCTCATCCCATGCTTGCTCAAAATGAATTGGCAAGATATCTAAAAAATGAAAATATTAAATTGCAGGCTTGGTCTCCAACTGCTCGTGGTCAGTATTATGATAACAAAATTATTCTTGATATAGCAAAAAAACATAATGTTACTCCAACTCAAGTAATCTTGAATTGGCACCTAGATCGAGGATATCACCCAATACCAAAATCATCAAATCCTAAACATATCATAGAAAATATAGAAAGTACTAATTTTAAAATTGGTGAAGATGATTTAATGAAATTAAATTCCTTAGATGCTGGTTTAAGAGTAGGACCACATCCAGAATTATTCCCTTATGAATAAAAATTAAATTTAATATTTTTAATATGAATTTTATAAATAAAAACACTAGTTAATGACAGTCTTAGACTCAGCATTATAAAAATAAGGATCTCTCTTAAATAGAGTATCCTTATTTTAATTTTTTTTTATATTTTTCAAGAAAACCCGGTTCAGTCAAATCACTATTTTTGAGAAATGATTTGAATTGTATTTTGTCTTTTCGGTATAAAACACCTAATATTATTCTAGCATCATGTTTAAATTCACTTGTATTAATTGGATTACGAGTTCTATCAAACCTATCTTCCCCATGAGAATATTCATTATTTATGCGCTGTATAAAAGGAGAATTTTCTTTTCCGAAATATTTAAGAATTTTCTTATCATTTTCCATTTTATAATTAGGGAATTTAAAATATAAGAGAATTTCAATGAATTTCCTAGCGTTATTAGGGAAATTATAAAAAACTCCATAATTGCCTTCATCCTCATTCTCCATCGCAACTTTATAAATCTGTTCGAAGAGAAATACGAATTCTGTTACTTTATTAGATAAATGTTTAGGCAATTTTTTGATGAAACTTCTTGACGGTGCGGTCTCAGCTTCTTTTATTTTTTCTATTAGATAATAGTCTTTTTTAGCAGAAAATCTATTAGTATATTTCAAAAAATCCAAATTATGAGTAGAGAGAAAATACTGTAAAAATTCTTTTTTCTCAAGAAGTCTAAAGATAAGATTGTATATATAGAAAATATTATTTTCATCCAGACTAGAAATCGGATCATCTATAAATAATATAGTTTTCGATTTTTCTTCATCCGACAAACTTTCTAGCCTTGCGATATAGTAAGCAAAAGCAATTAACGATTTTTCACCTTCGCTTAAATTATACGCTCTTTCTTCATTACGAGAAACTTCGAAGTATACACCCTCCTCATCATCAACAGATTTTAAAGAAATTTCTGAATGTGCTAATGAATTTTGAAGTATCATATTGATGCGTCTTACTGCTTCAGATTCTGATTTTAAACTACTTTCACGTTCTAAAATATCATTCTCGAATCCTTCTTTCTCTCTCTTTAAGCTTTCCTGTTCATCAGTTTTTGTTTTTATATCTTCTTGAAGTTGGATAATTTTTTGAGATAGTCTGGTAAATTCAGATATGGAAAATTCTTTTGCAATATAATATCTGCGAAGAAAATCTATGCTTTCTATTTTTCTCTTCTCAAAAGTCTCTATCTGTTTAATAGTGCTATCGTATAACGAATCGATATCAACTTGAATTTCAGAAAATTCATTCCATTTTAAATTATCAATTTCAATTTTTGAAAAAATATTCCGTTGTTTTTCCGAAATTTTTGATTCAAGTGTTTTCAGAATTTCTTTTCTATTTTTAATAATATTTCTAATATCTTTGTTTATATTTTGAATACTGGATGTGGAATCCTTAAAATAATCATCCTTATTAATATATGGAAAAGAATCCAACCTTAGGGAATCCAACCTTAGGATTTCTGAGTTTACCCTACCGTTTTGCAGTGATAATTCATTTTCTAAAGAGCTTAACTCATCAGAAAAAGCCAACTTTAGTTTTTCAATAAAACCACTATCAATACTATTACCGCAAAAAACACATTTTTCTGGATTTTCCCCATGAATATCTACACCATCTTTAATCCAATTTATTTTATCTGGATTATTTTTATATTCATCTAAAATATTACTTACGGAGACAACTTTAGATAATAGTTTCTTCGTATTTTCTAAAAATAATGTGAAATTAAAAGTTGCATCAAAATTAACTAAATCTATCTTTTTCGGTTTACTTATATTTTCTTCAAGAATTCTTGTTTTTGCTTGTTCAATTTTCTTCTCTAGCTCAATAACAGCTGCTGTATCTTCTGGCGATGGAAAAATAGGAAAACGAGATGAATGTTTTTCGAACTCCTCCTTTATATTCCGTATATCGTATCTTTTAGCAATTACAACTGATGGATTTTTTTGATTTTTTATTTTTGAAGCAGTCTTACTTAATTTCGAATTTAAACTTTCTTCCTCACTCTTAAGTTCCTTTGATTTTTTTTCTATATCCAACACAATCTCTGATAATTTATCTTCTCTAGGTTTAATCTCATTTAATGTTATATATTCAATTTCCTTTAATGTTTTATTAGTATCTCTACCTATAGAAATTTGGAAACTATTTAATTTATTATCATTATGAAGATAAATATTGTCATCAATAAATCGCTGATTAAAAACTTTGCAGGTTATAGGTAATGTGTGAGTTTTTATTTCATTTGATTTGATAACTGTATGATTAGCTAATTTGATTTCAAAATCTATGTCTTCGTACTTTTCTGGAAGTTGCTTGAGTTCAATGCTTTGAAAAATTTTCGAATAGGTAGTTTTTCCAGAATAGTTTCTTCCAAAAAAAATATTTACTCTTTCAGCTTTAAAATCATTTCCTATACCTGATCGATCATGCTGTTTATAGTTTTTGTAGCAACCGAAATTTTTAATATCAATTTTTTTAATTTCTAAATCTAACATAGTTTATACCTCTCTTTTATTATATCATATAGAAATAGCGTCAAAAGGACATATACGCAAATTACTTTTTGAGTAAAAAATCATTCCAATCAGTTTTTGAATCATGTTGACGAAGAAAATTCTTTTAATTCCGTAAAATGAGACTTTGTAGATTCACCTATCACACGACATACTATGGAACACCTTGTCTAGATTTATCGGCTTAACTCATGGTTACAGGAGACCTCAAATCTTAATTTCTGACTTAACTCCAAACAATGAGAAAATAGTTTGAATATATCCAAGTTTATGGCAAAAATTTCAAAATATGCACAAGTTTCAGAATTAACCGTTGAAATGGTAAATAAACTAATTAATATGATTGTAAGTCATAAAACGACTATCACAAAGAGCATCCTAATCATTCAGATAGACATTATTTTATCGAAAAACTAAAATGCTAGGTGTCAGTTCAGCTCATGGCTAGTGTTTTTTTATTGAACCATATTTATTTTACTTCTTTTATTGTTAAAAAGTCAGTAGGAGAAAAATTACCTTGTTTTGAATCTCCTCCTAGTGTTACTAATACATAATCTCCCTCACTAGAAAGATTATTATTTTTAGAGAAAACAGGTGCTTTTTCTATCATTTCTTCCATCGTTAATTTTTTATCTTCAATATCAGTATAAACTCCCCAAGTTAATGATAATTTTTTAGCAGATTTATTATCAGGAACTATGGCTAATATTGTAGCTTTAGGTCTATACTTAGCTATAAATCTTGCAGTTTTACCCGATTTTGTATATGTTACTATATTTCTTGTATTTGTTTGTTCGATTAAATATTTTGAAGTAAGGCACATAGCGTGAGATAATTCCATATCTGCTATTTTGTATAGTTCACTTTCTTTTTCATTTCCATAGCTTTTATCTATATGGCACACTATTCTATTTAAAGTTTCTAAAGATTTTTCTGGATAATAGCCAGTAGCAGTTTCTTCAATTAATAATATTGCATCTACTCCATCTATGGTTGCATTAGCAACATCGGAAACTTCTGCCCTAGTCGGTCTAGGATTATATACCATAGACTGTAACATCTGTGTTGTTAAAATAACTTCCTTGCCTGCAAAATTTGCTTTTCTTATTATTTCTTTTTGAATTATTGGCAAGTCTTGTAGTGGTAAATCCATTCCCAACTCATCACGATTAATCATTATTGCATCGCAATTTTCTAAAATATCATCAATATTTTCATAAGCATTTTTTGAATCTATTTTTACAATAAGACCTATATTAGAATTTCTTTGTTTAAAAATATTTCGGATATTTATTATTTCATCAATATCACTGATAAAAGGAGTAGCCACAAAATCTACATCTTCATTAATAGCATAATATACATTATCCAAATCTATTTTAATTAATTTATATTTATTTTCAGCATATATGTGGTCTAAATCATAAATTATCGCTATATTATTTTCTTTACTAAGTTCCTTAACTTTTTTTATTCTAGCAGAATTTTCTTCTCTTGAGCCATAATAATTATCTATTAAAACTGCATCCGCTAATTTATTTTTTAAAATATTTTCTAATTTTTCGTCTGTACTTTGACCCAAAGTTGCAATTACTTTTACTTTTCTTTTTATCATATTAAGTTTCCTCTTAAATAATATTTTTTATCTATTATTTATTTTACCATAAACTAATATTTTTTGCTATATTTTTCAGATTAAATCATTATTTTACAAGCATTGTAACCGATTATTATATTTTTTAAATTATTATAGTCTTTTTTCTATTTACTTCTGAATTAACATGGTCTAAATATTCTTTGAATAAATTTTCCATTTCTTCATAAGTATTCAGTTCATTAAGACGGGATTTGATTTTAGCTCCTCCTTTTATTCCCTTCATATAATAGGCTGCGTGTTTTCTCATTTCATGAACTGCAACTTTTTCAGGTTTAATTTCCATAAGTCTTCTCAAATGTAATAAGCAAACATCTATTTTTTCTTCGGCTGATGGTTCAGGTGTCAATTCTCCAGTTTCTAAATATTTTACAGTACGGTATAACATCCAAGGATTTCCTAGTGCTGCCCTTCCTATCATAACTGCATCACAACCTGTTTCTTCTAGTCTTTGTTTAGCCATTTCAGGTGTGATAATATCTCCATTACCTATAACTGGAATTTTTAATTCTTTCTTAGCTAATTTTACATAGTCCCAATCTGCAAAACCACTATACATTTGTACTTTTGTTCTACCGTGAATAGCTATTGCTGAAGCTCCAGCATCTTGACATTTCAAAGCATTTTCTAATAAATATATGTGGTCATCGTCCCAACCTATTCTCATTTTAACGGTAACTGGTTTTTCTACTGCCTCTACCACTCTTGACACAACATCATAAATTTTATTAGGGTCTAGTAATAACTTGCTACCCGAATCACTTTTTGTTATTTTTGGTACTGGACAACCCATATTTATGTCTATAATATCTGCTTGAGTATTTTTGTCAACATATTTTGCAGCATCTACAAGAGTTTCTGCTTCTCCACCAAATATTTGCAAACTCAGAGGTTTTTCTCTCGGGTCAATATATAGCATATTCATTGTTTTCCGATTATTAAATAATATAGCCTTATCACTAACCATTTCTGCACATACTAAACCTGCTCCAAACTCCTTAGCCGTCAACCTAAACGCAGAATTACAAACTCCAGCCATTGGTGCCAAAACAACCTTATTAGGAATTACTATATCTCTTATCTTAAACATTTTATATCCTCTTTCATCTATATATTTCTATATTATCTTTTATTTGCTCTAACCAATAAGATATTTTTTTATTTTCAATTAATATATCACCACAAATATCTAACATTGGCAATAAAACAAAATTTCTTTTTTTTATAAAAGGATGAGGTATTTTCAAGACATCATTACTTAGTTTAATATCATTAAATAATAATATATCTATATCTATTGTTCTATCTCCCAAATATTCCTTTCTAACTCTTCCTAATTTACTTTCAATTTCTTTTATTATCTCAAGTAATTCATCAGGGCTAGCAGTAAAATCAATTTCTACACAATTATTTAAAAATGTATTTTTAGCAACACCACCCCAAGCTGATGTTTTATAAATTTTACTAACTGCCTTGATTTTTATATTATTATGATTACCTAATTCTTCAAGTGCTTTTTTTAAATAAAATTCTTTAGGTTCTATACTACTCCCTATTCCCAAGATAATCATTATAAGACCTCAAATTCTTCTCTACTCATTTCAATATATGCCCCACAAGAATTAAATTTTTTGTCTATGGGTGCATTAGGTTTATTTACAGTCAATTTTATATTATTTATTAAAGCATAATCTAAAAATATTTTTTTTATTATTTCATAGGATAATTTTTCTAATAAATTATACCTATTAGAAACTGCAACACTAGTAAGAGTGTTCACTATATCAGCATAACTGACACTGTATTCTAATAAATCATCTATCATAGCTTTTTTATAATCTAAATCACAGACAATATCAAAAATAAATTTTTGCCCCAAAGTATTTTCTTCTTTAAAAACTCCATGATAAGCATACACTTCTATTCCTTTTACATAAATACTATTTTTCAAAATTTTACCTCATAATTTATTTTCAGAATAACTAGTATATTTTAACATAAAAAATATATTTTCTCTATTTACAAATATTAAAATCGACTTGACCAAGATAGCCAAGTCGATTAACTTATTGACCCAAAGTAAAAATATCTTCTGTATCTTTTATTTCTTCTTTTTTATTACCCTTACTTAAAAAATTTACCTTGTTTGCAATAATTGAAATTTGATAGTGATTTATCCCTTTTTTGTCCTTATACACATTATTAGTTAAAGAACCGATAATATTTATCATACTTCCCTTATCACAATAAGTTGCAGTATTTTTAGCTACTTTACCAAAGGCTGTAAACTCTAAAAATTCTACTTCATATTCACCATCTTTACTTCTGTATTGAGATTGAACTGCTATTGTAGATTTAAGATAACTAAGACCTGATTCGCTTTCTCTTAATTCTGGTTTTTTAACTAATCTTCCTATTAACATAACTTGATTTAACATAATATTTTCTCCTTAAATTATATTTTTTTATTACAAATATAATATAATTTAAAAAAAGAAATTAAGCAAATTGACAAAATAATATTTTAAGCAATAAAAACTAATGAAAATAATTTTTTCATTAGTTTTTTACTTATTTTTTATATTTATATTTAAGGATTTTAGTTTTTTTATAGTTTTTATTTTTAAATAAATTTTGTGATTTTTTCTGCAGCTAGTCTTACTGTTTCTCTAGCTTCTGCGGCTGCTTTACCGATAGAAATTATCATAACAGGAACATATCTTTCCTTATCCATATTTAATGTTTCTGCTATTTCTGAGTGATTAAATCCTCCTATGGCATTAGTATCATAACCATAAGCTCTAGCAATCAACATAAATTGCATGGCAAATAAACTTGCATCTACTTTTACAACATTAGTCATCAGTTCATCAGAAAGTTTATCGTAAAGTTCTACAAAACCTGGTAATATTTTATCTTTTACATCTTGAGACATATATCCCTTGTCTACTGCTTCTTGATAAATTTCTTCGCCATAATTTTGGCATTTTTTATCGCCAAATATAACTAGCATGGCTGCTGAAGTTTCGTTTTGACGCAAATTAAAATTTACCATAGGTTTTAATTTTTCTTTACCCTCTGGAGTATTTACCACAACAAAACGCCATGGTTGGAAGTTAAAAGAAGAAGGAGCAGTTGCCGCTTCATCAATCATTTTCAAAATTTCTTCATTTGATATTTTTACATTTTCATCATATATTTTTATAGATTTTCTTCCGAAAACTATATCTTTAAAATCATTATTAATTGTCATCAAATATTCTCCTATCTAAACAATAATTTTTAATTTTATTATAAATAGAATATTATTGTCAAATAAATAGAATATTAAAAATATTCATCTTTCCTCTACAAATCATAAAAAATTTTTATATATTATAAAAAGAAGCTAGCAATACATACTAACTTCTTTTTAATTTTATCTTTAAAATTATATTATTTTACTAAATTATAAAGAGTTTTAACGTGAATACCAGTTGCACCAGCTACCATATATTTTTCTGGTTTTGATAAATAAGTCGTTCCAGCTATATCAAGATGTATCCAAGGAATATTATTATAAACAAAATTTTCTATAAATAAACCTGCTGTAATCATTCCTCCGTATCTTCCACCAGTATTTTTCACATCAGCAACCTTAGATTTATTTAATCTTCTGTAACTATCATCTACTGGCATTTGCCATACTCTTTCTCCAGCCTTGTCAGCTGCTAGCTTAAATTTATCGAAAAATTCTTGATTATTTGTTATAGAGCCTGTAAAAATTTCTCCAAGTGCAACCACACACGCTCCTGTTAAAGTCGCAATATCTATAACTTTAGTTACTTTTAATTTATTAGTTGTATAGTAGATAGAATCAGCAAGTGTAATTCTTCCTTCTGCATCAGTATTTTCTACTTCAATAGTTTTACCTGATAGAGAATAAATCACATCTCCAGGTTTATATGAACTTCCACTTACCATATTTTCACAAGCTGCTACTACTGCAATAACATTAGTTTTTACTTTTCTACTTGCTATTAAGTGAATGGCTCCTATTACTGTTCCTGCTCCACCCATATCACAATTCATAGTTTCCATGCTGGCTGATGGTTTAAGTGAATAACCTCCTGTATCATAAGTTACACCTTTTCCTACAAAGGCATAAATTTCTTCTGATTCAGGATTGTTCAGATATTTCATAACAATAAATCTTGGTTTTCTTTCAGAAGCACGTCCAACAGATAAAAATGCAGTTAAGCCCATTTCTTCACATTCTTTTTCATCATAGATACTAACTTCTACACCAACTTTAGAAAGTTTTTCTTTAGCAATATTTGCCAAAGTTTCAGGATATAAATATTCTGCTCTTTCATTTACTAAATCTCTACTTAAAAAGATAGACTGCATAATATCTTTTACTTCTGCTAATATTTCAAAAAATTCTACTTCAGCAATATTACTATTTACATTAATAGTTAATTCTGGTAATTTTTTTCTATCAGTTTTATATTTATCAAAACTATAAGTTGCATGATAAAGACCTTCAAGAGCTGCTTTTATATATTCTACATTAGCAGATAAGAACAAAGTAAATTCATATTCTTTTTCAGCTATTAATTTTTTAGCTAATTTAAAATAAATTTCTCTGTACAAGTCCTCACTAAGTAATTCTTCATCACCCAAACCTAAAAATACTTCTTTTACATCATTAAATGGTAAATGACTATATAAAGAACCATATTCATCTGAAAAACGCCTTTTTCTACTGCATATTCAAATAAGTCTGTATTTTGTTTATCTCCCTTATAAAATTCTGTTACTACAACTCCACCTGTTGTATTGTATTTAAAATTCATATTATTTCTCCTTCTATATTAATTCAATTAAATTTTTTGCTGTTTCTCTTGCTTCTAAAATTGTATTTTCTAAATTAATTGCCTTTTTAGAATTTCCTATAAAATAAATTCTATCATAGGCTCTAGCAAGGTATTCACCTATTTCGTGAATATATTTACTATATTTTATGTCAGCATACATATAGTTATTTTCTATTTTATTTATATACATTTTTTCAAAAGTAAAATTTTTGTGTATTGATTTTAATTCATTACTTATAATATTTTCTATTTCTTTATCAGATTTATTTATAAGTTCATTTACTTTAGACTGTCTTTTTACATAGACCCTAAGCATATGTATGTTTTTTGATTTAATTTCCACCCATTTGTTACTAACATATTCTACATTGGTAATAAATGAATCGACTTGTTTATCAAAAATAATTTCCCCTATTTCTGGATTTATCATTAAACTATCTTTTTTGCATATTATTGTTATAACAATATTAGAAATAAATTTTAAGTCTTTATAATAATTTATAAGTTTTCTATCTTCCTTAAACCATTCTAAAAATTCTGTATGTTTTACACTTATAATTACATAATCATAATATCTTTTTTTATTACCTATTGTTAGGGCATATTTTCCATCTTCTTTTTCAATATTAGTAACTTCATTATTAAATTCTGTAAAAACTTTATTACCAAGATTAGACTCTATATTTTCTAAAAATGAACGCAGGGTAAATTTTAAGATATATTCATAACCAGATGTAATATTATCAACTACATTATTGCTATACATATTTTCAATAACATTTTTAATATCAGAATTTTTTATCGTCGCAAAAGCTAATTGGGTAATAACAAGCGATAAACTTTGGTTAGAAATATCACTGCCATAATGACTTGTCAGTATTGGTTCTACTATTTTATTGTAAAATTTACTATTAGTATTATTTATAAAAAAATCTTTTACACTAATAATACTTAAATTTCTAAAGTTAAATTTATTATATAGACCAAATAAAATTGAAATTTTATCCTTAAAAGATAATAAATCACTAGCCAATAATTCATTTCTATCTAAGGGGTAGCCAAATAGCATTTTTTTAGGTATATTTTTTAAACCGCTTTTTGTATAAATTACTTTGCTTGTATTTTTACTTTTAATTAAGTATCTATAAAGCCCTAATTCAAGCATAAACTGAAATAATACGCTGTTATTATTTATAGAATTATGCCAGCCGCTATCATAAATTTCTTGACCATATTGAAATTTATTTAGCTTGTCTTTGGCAAATTCAGAATTTTTTTCTATAATATCAATATTTATTTTCTTAGATTTTGAACTTGCCAATCTGTCTAAAAAATAGGCTGTGGTTACGCCAGATATTCCACCACCTATAATTGCTATATTTTTCAAATTATCACCACCTATACCGATTTACTTAAAAAATAAGTATTTATTAAACTTGCCATTATAGTTGCAATAAAGAGTATAACTAAATTTAAAAAATTAAAATTAATTACTAGGGCTATAAACAATAAAATGCAACTTGAAATTAATAAATATTTGTATATAAGTTCCTTAAAACTCTTATATTTTATCCCCTCATCAACAGGTAAAATATAAGACCAAATAAGTTCATTTAATCTTTTATAGCTAGGTATCAACTGAATTACAGCTAAATAATTAAATAAAATAATTATTACAGCACTGACATAAACATTTTTAAAACTAATTACAAAAATAATAGCAAGAGCAAGCAGTCTTATTATTAAAAATACTGTATTTTCTTGTCTTAAAAAAGCTCTTATATAATAATATCTATAAGTATTTTCCCTTGAAAAGTTATTATTGCTAAGTTTAGGTAGTAATATATCTAAATATTTTCTTCTGGAAACTTTTGTAGTATTTATAGGAACATCTACAAACATATTTATAAATTTTAAATAATTTTCATTTCTTATCTTATCATATTCTGCTGCCCCGTACCAATTAATGTTATTACTCATATTTTTTTTATAGTTATAAAAAATTAAAATTGCTAAAATAAAAATAAAATTCACTTTAGGTAGTATTAAAAAATTAATAACTATAAAAATATAAATAAAAAACATAATAACCATATCTTTTATATCAAAATTATCATAAAAAACTTTATAATATTTGTAGATAGTAAAAAATATTATTGTTATAAAAATAGATAAAAAATATGATAAGAGGCTAAAAATAGAAAATTCTAGCTTATTTATTATAGGATAACTTATACTTATAAAAAATATACTAATAAATAACTTAGTTATAATTGTTCCAGAAATTAATTTATTAATAATTTTTTTATAATTAATCTCTTGAGGTAAGATAAATATTGAATCTGCTTCTCTTATATATGTTTTTACTTTTAAAGTAGTAAGCAAATATGCCATTAAAAATTGCAAGGAAAATAAAACTGAATATAGTTCAAAATTACTCGCCTTATTTAGCCAATTTGAATAATTAAACATTATAGCCCCTATTAATATTAGTAAAAACATAACCAGATGAGAATTAAAAATATACTTCCTGTAACTAGCTCTTTTTTCGTTTTCTTTTTTTATTCTTAATCTTAAAATTTCTTTTATATTACCCATACTTACTCCTTAGTTGTTATTGATAAATATATTTCATCTAAGGAAGCAGCAGGCATATTAAATTTATTTCTCAGCTTTTCTAAATCTCCAGATGCTAATATCTTCCCTTCATGAATAATAACGAAATTATCACAATATTTTTCTGCAGTAGCAAGAATGTGCGTAGACATCAAAATACTTTTCCCTTTTTCTTTTTCATCACAAATAAGTTTTATTAAACTATTTATGGCTATTGGGTCTAAACCTAAAAATGGTTCATCAATAATATATAAGTTAGGCTCTATTAAAAAAGCACATATAAGCATAACTTTTTGCTTCATACCCTTTGAAAAATATATAGGGAAAAATTTTTTCTTATCTTCTAACTTAAACAAATTAAGTAATTTATCTGCTCTTTGCCAAGAAGTATCCATATCCAAACCATAAGCCATAGCCGTAACATTTATATGTTCTTCCAAAGTTAATTCATCATAAAGAACAGGGCTTTCTGGCACATAAGATATACTTTGTCTATAAGTTTCCAAATTTTTTTCTAAGCTAAGATTATCTATAAAAATACTACCTTCAGTAGCTTTTAATAATCCCAGTATATGTTTTATAGTGGTGCTTTTCCCTGCACCATTTAATCCTATTAGGGCTGTTATACTTCCTGACAGAACTTCAAAATTTATATCTTCTATAACTTTTTTTCTATTGTAACCACCAGATAAATTATTAATTTTTAATGTCATCTACTTCTCCTTCAATAATTTTCAAAATATAATCAACTTGCTCTTCAGTTTCTTTAATAGTCCCATTATTATCTATTACAAAATCTGCTAAATTCTTTTTATGGTCAGAAGATAACTGACTGGAAATTCTTTTTTCAGCCTCTTTTCTTGTTAAAGAATTTCTAGTCATAAGTCTTTCTAGTTGCTTATCATAATCTAAATGAACAACTATAATTTTATCAACCAAATCAAAAAAATTAGCTTCAAAAAGAAGTGCCATATCTAAAAATACTAGACCATTTTCTTTTGATAATTTTTCAATAATTATTTCCCTTATTCTAGGATGGCTTATCTTGTTTAATAAAGCAAGTTTTTCTTTACTATTAAAAACTATTTCTCCAAGTTTTTTTCTATTAATTTCTTTTCCGTCAAAAACTTTCTCTGAAAAAATATTTCTTATTTCTTCTTTTACTTTAAAATCTAAAAGTATATCATGTCCAATTTTATCAGCGTCAATTACTGAATATTTTTTTTTTAGTAAATATTTAGTAACTGTACTTTTCCCGCAAGCAATACTTCCTGTTATAGCAATTTTCATATAATCACCTCATAGCAAGACTATAAAATAATTTTATCACAGCTTTCTTTCTTTTACTATAAATTTATTTATAATATAAAAAATAAAAGAAGAGTTAATATTATAACTCTTCTTTTTTATTAAAATCTAAAAGTTTTTTAATTTCATACATTATAAATGCAGAACTTAATATAGAAATACAAGTCCACAATTTTATAAAATAATTATTTTAACTAAGATGTATCATCAATAGTGAAAAAAAATTACAAAGAAATATTTATATATTCCATTATTATTTTTGTAAAGTAAATAACTGGTAATAAATATAAAAATTATAGAAAATATTATATTCGCAAAATTTAATAAATTTTCTTCCATACTATCTACTTAACTTCTTTTGGTAAAAAGGCATTTAATAAAACTCCTGATATAGCTGCTAGAGCCATGGCTGGCAATTCAAAATTAATGCTTTCAAATTTCAACATAGCTCCACCAACACCTAATACTATTATTACTGATGAAATTACTAAATTTCTATTAATGCTTAAATCAACTTTTTCATCTACTAGCATTCTTAATCCACTAGAAGCAATAATTCCAAATAATAATATTGATACACCTCCCATTACAGGATTAGGTATAGTTGATATTAAAGCAGAAAATTTACCGATAAAACTTAAAGCTAGGGCAAAAACTGCAGCACCCGCCAAAACAAAAACAGAGAATATTCTTGTTATAGCTAAAACTCCGATATTTTCACCATAAGTTGTACTTGGTGGACCACCTAAAAGTGATGCAAACATCATTGCAGTCCCGTCTGCTAGTATTGACCTGTGTAAGCCAGGGTCTTTAATAAAATTTTTACCTACCACTTCTGATAAAACCATTTGGTGTCCTATATGTTCATTAATTGTAACTATTGCAATAGGAACCATAGCCAAGGCGGCAACATTCCATTCAGGTTTGTAAGTTACAAATGGTATTATAAATTCTGGAACTTTAAACCAGGCAGCTTCTATTACTGGTGTGAAATCTACAATTCCAGCTATGCATGCTATTATATATCCAAAGACTATACCAAGCAGAACTGGTATTTGTTTTGCAAAACCTTTAAATGCAACACAACAAATTATTGTTACAGCTAAAGTAGCTAAGGCTACTAAAAAATTTTCTAAACTATATTCTTTTACGCCATTTACAGTTTTATTCATAGCCATATCTACTGCGGTTGGTGATAAACCAAGACCTATTACCACTATTATAGGTCCTACAACAACTGGTGGTAATAATTTTAGCAACCAATTAACCCCAAATTTAGCAATAAGTAAAGCCACAAAACCGTAAACTAAACTGGCTAAAAATGCTCCGAGCATTGCCGTTTGAATATTGTGAGAAGTAGATAAAACTATAATAGGTGTAATAAATGCAAATGAAGACCCCAAATAAGCAGGTATCTTACCTCTCGTAATAATAATATAAGTTAATGTTCCTATACCTGATGTTGCCAATGCCACACTAGCGGGTAGACCAGTTAAAATTGGTACTAAAACAGTAGCTCCAAACATAGCAAATAAATGTTGTAAACTCAATGTTATCCATAAGGCTAACTTTGGTTTTTCATTTACATCTAAGATAGGTTTTAATCTTCCGTTGTTAGTCATTAAAATTCTCCTTTAAATTTAATCTAATAACAATTATATATTAAATTAAAAATTTTTCAATAAGAAATTTATTATTAAATACAAAACAAAAGGACTATATTACTAGTCCTTTTGTAAATATTTTAATTATTTAGTAATTTCAGTAACAACACCTGACCCTACTGTACGTCCACCTTCACGAATTGAGAAACGAGTTCCTGTTTCGATAGCTATTGGAGAAATAAGTTCTACGTTGATTGCTACATTATCACCAGGCATTACCATTTCTGTACCTTCTGGTAAAGTAACAACACCTGTTACGTCAGTTGTACGGAAATAGAATTGAGGGCGATAGTTTGTGAAGAATGGAGTGTGACGTCCACCTTCTTCTTTTGATAATACATATACATCAGCTACGAATTGAGTATGTGGAGTAATTGTTTTAGGAGCTGCTAAAACTTGTCCACGTTCGATATCTTCACGAGCAACACCACGTAATAATGCACCGATGTTATCTCCTGCTTCAGCATAATCTAATAATTTACGGAACATTTCAACTCCTGTTACAGTTGTTGAAGATGGTTCTTCAGTTAATCCAACGATTTCTACTACATCTCCAACTTTAACTTGTCCACGTTCAACACGTCCAGTAGCAACTGTTCCACGTCCAGTGATTGAGAATACATCTTCTACTGGCATCATGAATGGTTTAGCATTGTCACGTTCTGGAGTTGGGATATATTCGTCAACAACGTTCATTAATTCAACTACTTTATCTTCCCAAGCTTCTTCACCTTCAAGAGCTTTAAGAGCTGAACCATGAATTACTGGTACATCATCTCCGTCAAATCCGTATTCAGAAAGTAATTCACGAACTTCCATTTCTACTAATTCTAATAATTCTTCGTCATCTACCATGTCACATTTGTTTAAGAATACAACAATTTTAGGCACTCCAACATTACGAGATAATAAGATGTGTTCACGAGTTTGAGCCATTGGTCCATCAGTAGCAGCAATAACTAAGATTGCTCCGTCCATTTGAGCAGCACCAGTAATCATGTTTTTAACATAGTCAGCGTGTCCTGGACAGTCAACGTGTGCATAGTGACGAGATTCTGTTTCGTACTCGATGTGAGAAGTATTAATTGTAATACCACGTTCTCTTTCTTCTGGAGCGTTATCGATAGCATCGTATGATTTAGCCTCTCCTTTACCAGAACGTTTTGCTAAAACTGTAGCTATTGCAGCAGTTAAAGTAGTTTTTCCGTGGTCAACGTGACCAATTGTACCGATATTAGCATGAGTTTTACTACGGTCAAATTTTTCTTTTGCCATTTTTTAATTTTCTCCTTGAAATAAATATATTTTTTACAAGTTACATAGAGTACATCTATGATAACTATATTTTATAATTTTAATGATTAAATTGCAACTATAAAAGTATAACTTTTTTAATTATCCTTTATTTTTTTTGATAATTTCTTCAGAAATTGATTTTGGTACTTCTTCATAGTGATCAAATACCATTGAGTAAGTTCCACGACCTTGAGTTGCTGAACGTAATGATGTTGCATAACCAAACATTTCTGAAAGTGGTACTTCAGCTGATACAACTTGTGCATTACCACGAGCTTCCATTCCACCTACACGTCCACGACGAGAAGTTATATCACCCATAATATCTCCTAGATATTCTTCAGGCATAACTACTTCTACTTTCATAATAGGTTCTAAAATTACAGGATTACATTTTTTAGCTGCTTCTCTAAGAGCTAGTGATGCCGCAACTTTAAATGCCATTTCAGATGAATCGACATCATGGTATGAACCATCAAATAATTTAGCTTTAACGTCAATTAATTCGTAACCTGCCAAGACACCATTTGCCATAGAATCTTTAAGTCCTGCTTCTACCGCTGGAACATATTCACGAGGAACTACCCCACCGACAATAGCATTTTCAAATTCAAATCCAGCTCCTGGCTCATTTGGTGTAAATTCAATCCAAACATCTCCGTATTGTCCACGACCACCTGATTGACGAGTGAACTTACCTTGAACTTGTGCAGAAGTTTTGAATGTTTCACGGTAAGATACCATTGGAGCCCCAACTGTACATTCAACTTTAAATTCTCTACGCATGCGGTCAACGATAATATCTAAGTGTAATTCTCCCATACCAGCGATGATAACTTGTCCAGTTTCTTCGTCTGTTCCAGCACGGAATGTTGGGTCTTCTTCCTGTAATTTTTGTAGAGCTGTCGTCATCTTATCTTGGTCAGCTTTTGATTTAGGTTCAACTGATAATTGAATAACTGGCTCTGGGAATTCCATAGATTCCAAAATTACTTCATGTTTTTCATCACATAGAGTGTCTCCTGTTGTAGTATCTTTAAGACCTACAGCAGCTGCAATATCTCCTGCATAAACTTCTGAAATTTCATTACGAGAGTTTGCGTGCATTTGAAGAATACGTCCTACACGTTCACGTTTACCTTTTGTTGAGTTTTTAACATAAGAACCAGAAGAAAGAACTCCTGAATAAACACGGAAGAAAGTAAGTTTTCCTACGTATGGGTCAGTCATAACTTTAAATGCAAGAGCTGAAAATGGTTCTTCATCAGAAGAATGTCTTTCTACCTCTTCATCTGTATCTGGGTTTATACCTTTAATTGCTGGAACATCTAGTGGAGATGGTAGGTATTCTACAACTGCATCAAGCATTGCTTGAACACCCTTATCTTTAAATGCTGAACCACATACTACTGGGAAAAATTCTACTTTACAAGTAGCACGACGGATTGCTAATTTTATCTCTTCAATAGAAAGTTCTTCTTCTCCAAGATATTTTTCCATCAATTCTTCATCAGTTTCAGCAACTGCTTCTATTAATTTTTCACGATATTCTTCAGCTTTTTCTTGATATTCTGCTGGAATTTCTGCAACACGAATTACCTCCCCTTTTTGTCCTTCGTTATATATTGCTTTCATTTCTAGCAAGTCAATTACTGCTTCAAAATTTTCTTCAGACCCGATAGGAATTTGAATTGGGTGTGCATTCGCTTGAAGACGGTCATGTATTGTCCCTACTGAGTAAAAGAAGTCCGCTCCTGTTTTATCCATTTTATTGACAAAAACAATACGTGGAACTCCGTAAGTTGTAGCTTGACGCCACACTGTTTCTGTTTGTGGCTCAACACCTGATTGTGCGTCAAGTACTGCTACTGCACCATCAAGAACACGTAGTGAACGCTCTACTTCAACAGTAAAGTCTACGTGTCCAGGAGTGTCTATAATATTAATACGGTTATTATTCCATTCAGCAGTTGTTGCAGCTGAAGTAATAGTTATCCCACGCTCTTGTTCTTGTTCCATCCAGTCCATTTGAGAAGCACCTTCATGAGTTTCTCCTATTTTATGGATTTTCCCAGTATAAAATAGAACACGTTCAGTAGTAGTAGTTTTCCCCGCATCAATGTGAGCCATGATACCGATATTACGAGTATCTTTTAAAGAAAACGCTCTAGCCATGAGTCATTTTTCTCCTTTCATATAATTAAGTTATTTAATAAAAAGTTAAATATCAAGCTATTTTATAACCTGATATATTAACATTCAAATTACCAACGGTAGTGTGCAAATGCTTTGTTTGCTTCCGCCATTTTGTGAGTATCTTCACGTTTTTTAACAGCTGAACCTGAGTTATTAGCTGCATCTAATATTTCATTAGCTAAACGTTGTTCCATAGTTTTTTCTCCTCTAAGACGAGAATAATTAACTAACCAACGTAATCCTAATGTTATTCTTCTGTCAGCACGAACTTCAACTGGAACTTGATAGTTAGAACCACCAACACGTCTAGCACGAACTTCAAGAACAGGCATAATATTATTTAATGCTTCATCAAATACTTCGATAGCATTACGACCTGATTTTTCTTTTACGATATCGAACGCAGAATATAAAATTCTTTGTGCAGTACCGCGTTTTCCATCTAGCATTAATTTATTAATCAGTTTTGTAACTAATTTTGAGTTATAAATTGGATCTGGCAAAACATCACGTTTTGCTACTGGTCCTTTACGTGGCATTATGTTGCCTCCTTTCGTATAATATCAAATTTTATTTAAGTTATTATTTTTTCTCTTTTGGTCTTTTAGCTCCGTATAGAGAACGTCCTTGCATACGGTTATTAACTCCAGCAGTATCTAAAGCACCACGAATTATATGGTAACGTACCCCTGGTAAGTCTTTAACACGACCTCCACGAATTAGAACAACACTGTGTTCTTGTAGGTTGTGTCCGATACCTGGAATATATGCTGTAACTTCTATTTGATTTGATAAACGTACACGGGCATATTTACGTAAAGCTGAGTTAGGTTTTTTCGGTGTCATAGTCCCAACACGAGTACAAACTCCTCTTTTTTGCGGAGAAGAAATGTTAGTTTCTTTCTTTCTTTGAGAATTGTAACCTTTATTAAGTGCTGGTGAATCTGATTTTACAACTTTTGATTTACGAGGCTTACGAACTAATTGATTGATAGTAGGCATTCCTAGAATTCCTCCTTTCTTGAATTATAATATTTTCTTGTCCCACACATCCAGGTGGTTCATTTTAAAAATAAAAAATTAAAGCTTCAAAAAGCTATAGGAGCATAAAACACTCACAGAGAAAATAATACCACATATACAAATTGGTGTCAACACTTTTTTTGAAAAATAATTTTTATAAAATAAATATTCATATATTAAATTTAATATATGAATATTTAAACTCTAATCTAAGTAACCTAATTTTTTAATTAATTCTGCTGTTTGTAATGCTCCTCCAGCTGCACCTCTCATAGTATTATGAGATAAAGCTACAAATTTATAATCAAATAGTGTATCTTCTCTCAATCTACCCACAGAAATTTGCATACCTTTTTCATTATCTCTATCTAAAACAGGTTGAGGACGATTATCTTCTTCATAATATTTTATAAATGTTTCAGGTGATAAAGGTAAGTTATAGCTGCTAATTTCTGATTTGAAATTTTTTATTTTATTTTTTATTACTTCTAAACCAGGATTTTCATTAAGATTAAATGATACGCAAGCTAAGTGCCCATCTAAAACTGGGACTCTTATACATTGAGCAGATAATTTCATTGAATTATCCAATTCTATTTTTCCGGCTTCAATTTTCCCGAAAATTTTTAGAGGTTCTATTTCGCTCTTCTCTTCTTCTCCGCTTATAAATGGAATAATATTTTCAACCATTTCAGGCCATTCTGCAAAAGTTTTTCCGCTACCAGATATTGCTTGATAAGTACAAATAGATGCTTCCTTAATTCCAAATTCTTTTAAAGCATGAAAAACAGGAACATAACTTTGTATTGAACAATTAGGTTTTACAACAATAAAACCTTTATTAGTTCCTAATCTTTTTCTTTGGTATGGAATTATTTTTAAATGTTCTGAATTAATTTCCGGAATTATCATTGGAACATCATTTTTCATTCTGTTAGCTGAATTATTTGAAACAACAATAACTTCTTTTTTAGCATAATCTTCTTCTAATTTAATTAAAGATTGTTTATCTAAATTAATTGCACAAAAAACCATATCAACATCTTTTGCAACATTATCTATATCAAAAACATCATATAAAATAAAATCCTTAGCATAATCAGGAAGATTTTGTTCTAATTTCCATCTGTCAGCCATTAATTCTGAATATAATTTACCAGCTGATTTTGATGATGCTGCTAGTTTTACTACTTCAAAATATGGGTGATTTTCTAGTAAACTTATAAGCCTTTGACCTACCATACCAGTTGCACCCAAAACTGCTACTTTTGATTTTTTCATAATTATATTATTCCTTTCAATATTAATATATTTTTTTTAGATTTAAACTATTGTAATTCAAAACTGCCATTTGTTCAGAATTAGAATTGCAAAATTTATTGTAATTGTAGATAGGTAATTTTTGACTGTAAATTATTACTTCATCACCTATATTTATATTTTCATCTATATCAACTACAATATGGCTCATCATAGTTGATAATATTTTGTATTCTTTATTTTTTATCAAACAAGTTTTTCCTGTTAGTCTTGCTCTTAGTATTCCATCACCATAACCAATGTCTACTACTGCTACTTGTTTTTCTTTATCAGCTATGTAGGAATTAGAATAGCCTATACATTCTCCTTTTTTTAAAGTAACTACATTTATTACATTAGCTTTTACGGAAAATGCTTGGTAGGGTGTGTAGGATATTTTACTAGGATTATTTTTTACATTATATGGATATGAACCGTAAATCATTATACCTGGACGTATGTGTGTAACTTCTTCAAAAGAACCATCTCTTAAAAAAGATGCACTATTTTGTAAATGAACTACCTCAAATTTATATATTTTTTTTGCAAAATTATAAACTTCTAAAACTAATTTTTTTTCTTCTTCATATAAACCGTCAAATTCATCTGCAAATGCAAAATGCGACCAAAATCCTTTTAATTTTAACTTATTTTCTTTACAAAAATTTATTATATCTATAACTTCTTTTAGATTTTTCGCACCAGCTCTCCTCATAGAGCCTGAAAATTCTAATTGTAGATTTATATTTTTTAATTTTTTTAAATTTGTTTTTAAATAGTTTATATTGGGAATATTTGCTTCAATATTATATTTTTCTAAAATATCAAAATCGTAATTTGCATTAAATAGAAATATGCTGACTTCTTCACCCAAGATTTCACGAATTTTTATTGCTTCTTTTATGTTGGTTGTAGCAAAATAATTAACATCAATTTTATATAGAGTTTTTACTACATCTTCAAGTCCCATATTGTAGGCGTTATTTTTTACAACTGCTATTATTTTTTTTTCACTTTTTTTTAGTTGCTCTACATTTTTTATTATATTTTGATAATTTATTTCCAGTAATGCCATAAATTCCTCTTTTTATTTATTATAGTATTTTAATATCCCAATGTAATACTTAACTCCAGTTTCTAAAATATTTTCGTCAAAGTTAAATGTCGGTGTGTGTAATCCCGATACATAAGATTTTTCTTCATTTCTTATTCCTAAAAAACTATAATTAATGGTTGATATTTTAGTAAATGCAGAAAAATCTTCTCCGTACAGATAGGCTTCAGGTAATTCTTTATATTCTATATTTTCTGCTTTACAAACTTTTTTTATTATTTCGTATTCTTCTTTATTATTAAATACAGCGTCATAGCCTTCACCAAAATCTACACTTATTTTTGTATTTGTGATTTTTTCTAATCCCTCTGCTATGGATAATATATTTTCTTTGATAGTATTATAATTACTAGTCTTGTATGTTCTGATTGTTCCTTCTAAATTAGCTGATTGTGCAACTATATTTAAGGCATTTCCGCCCCACATTTTTCCAACATGAATTATATTAGTATCTCTTGCTTTTAAGTTTAATGTGTTGAGTTTTAATA
The DNA here is from genome assembly GCF_018790995.1 of Gemella sp. zg-1178. Classification (NCBI taxonomy): domain Bacteria; kingdom Bacillati; phylum Bacillota; class Bacilli; order Caryophanales; family Gemellaceae; genus Gemella; species Gemella sp. zg-1178. The sequence continues at coordinate 56,992 of NZ_JAHKEI010000001.1, read as the reverse complement.
ATTCTTGGTAAAATATACTGGCTACATTTAGTGCGTCAATACCTGTGTATTTCAAACCGACATGGGCTGATTTTCCTTTTATATCAACCCTAAATTCAGTGGCACTAGCCATAATTTCTTTTTCTTTAGAAATTATAATATTTTCTGGATAATCAGGATTTAGATGTAAAGCATAGCTTGCAAGAATATTATATTTTGAAAAATAATCTTTGTAGTCTGTAACTAATAAACCAGCTCCACCTATTGTTTCTTCTGCTGGTTGAAAAACAAACATAGTATTAAATCTCACCTTATTATTTTCATAATAATTTTTCGTTTCTAATACAGCTCCTATTAGCATGGCAGTATGACCATCATGACCACAGGCGTGCATTATTCCATCATTTTTCGACCTAAATTCAATTTTATTTTCTTCATGAATTGGTAAAGCGTCTATGTCAGCCCTGAAAATTATAGTATCTTCTTTCTTATTTTCTTCATTACTTTTAAATGATACTATTAATCCAGTAGCCAAAACTTCTTTATATTCTATGGAATTTTTTAATAAAATATTTTTTATATATTCTTTAGTTTCAAATTCTTCCATTGATAATTCTGGATTAGCGTGCAAATCTCTTCGCCATTTTTTTAACATTTCTAATGTTACTATATTCATGTTGCCACCTATTTTACAAGTTTCTTAGTTCTGCAATTATATCTATCTTCTCGTTAGCAACTTGCGACCTTGATTTTATTACTTTTGCTGGAACGCCTGCTACAACATCACCTGCTTTTACGTCTTTAGTAACTATACTTCCAGCCGCTACAACAGCATTATCTCCTACTTGTACCCCTTCTAATACTACTGCATTAGCACCTATCAAAACATTATTACCAATTCTTACAGGAGTTGCATTAGCAGGTTCGATTACTCCAGATAAAACTGCACCTGCTCCTATATGAGAATTTTCTCCGACTTCAGCACGTCCACCAAGAACTGCATTCATATCAATCATAGTATTTTTACCGATTTTAGCACCAATATTTATGACTGCACCCATCATAATTACTGCATTATCTCCTATTTCTGCATGTTCTCTAATTGAAACACCTGGTTCAATTCTGGCATTAACCTTAGTTAAATCTTTCATAGGAATTGCACTATTTCTAGTCTCATTTTCTACTCTAAAATTTAATATCTTATCCTTATTTTCTTTATAGTATTCTTGCCAATCTTTTAAATCAACAAAGATAACCTTAGATTTACAAGAGCCGTAAACTTCCAAAGTTGCTGGAAAATCTATTTCCTTTTCCTTAAAATTAACATAGACCTTAACTGGAGTTTTTTTAACTGAGTTTGCTATGTAATTTATAATTTCTTCTGTTGTTTTCATTATTATTTCTCCTTAACTAAATTATTTTAAATTTAATACATCTTTCATAGAATATATTCCTGTTTTTTTATTTTTTAACCAAAAAGCTGCTTTAATAGAACCCTTAGCAAACATTTTTTTACTAAGTGCTGTATGTTTTATCTCTATAATTTCATCTTCTCCTGCAAAAATAATTTCGTGTTCTCCTACTATCGTTCCTCCACGAACTGCATGGATACCAATTTCTTTTTCTTTCCTTTTACTTTCTCCCTCACGACCATAAACTCTGCTAAATGACGATACATTATTTATGGAATCTACTATCATTTTTGCAGTGCCACTTGGTGCATCAACTTTTTTATTATGATGTTTTTCTATAACTTCTATATCATAACCATAAAGCATTTTACTGGCTTGATTGACAAGTTCTAAAACTACATTAACTCCCAAACTATAATTACCACTGTAAACAAGGGCAACGTCTTGAGATAATTTATTTATTAAAAATAATTCTTCCTCATCATGACCAGTAGTAGCTATTACTACATTAGTTTTTGATTTAGCTGCGTAAGTTACTAAATTTTTTGTTAAACTGTGATGGGAAAAATCTATTATGACATCTGCTTTTTCTTTAATATCATCAAAACTTTCATATTCTGAAAAATTTTCTGTATTTGTTTTATTTTTACTAACTCCTGCAACTATTTCTATATCATCTTCACATTCTTTAATGAAATCTACCAAAACTTTTCCCATAGTTCCACTATAACCACTTATAATAATTTTCATCTTGACACCTACTTCAATCTTTCCATTTCAGTTTTTAATAAATCAGCTAAAGTATCAGAAATATTTGTCATAGGAAGTCTGTAATTACAAGTTCCATAACCAAGATATTCTACACATTTTTTTACTGGCATTGGATTTGGTTCTGAGAATAATAAATTCACAAATTTATTGTATTTTAATTGGAGCTGCATAGAATTTTTTATATCTCCTGACAGAGCTAAATTACACATATCATGAGTTGCTTTTGGATAAATATTTGCTAAAACTGAAATACAACCCTTACCACCAGCTAGTATTATCGGCACATTTATATCGTCATTGCCACTATAAATATCTATATTATCACCACATAAATTTAAAACTTCTAATGTATGAGAAATATTACCTACGGCATCTTTATATGCAACTATATTTTTATGTTTTGATAAGTGAGAAATTGTTTCAGCGGTCATTATCTGACCCGTTCTTCCTGGAACTCCATAAAGAATAATTGGAATATTAACACTGTTAGCTATATATTCAAAATGTTCTATCAAACCTTTTTGACTTGTTTTGTTGTAATAAGGAGTAACTACTAATAAAGCATCAACTCCTAATTTTTCTGCCTCTATACTAAGTTCAGCGGCATGCTTAGTATTGTTAGAACCTGTACCAGCTATAAGAGGTACTCTTTTTTTCACTTTATCTACTGCAAATTTTATAATAGCTATTTGCTCATCGTCTGTCATTGTAGCACTTTCTCCAGTTGTTCCTGCTACGATAATTGCATCTGTTCCTTCTTTAATTTGAAATTCTAACAATTCTTCAAAAGTTGCATAATCAATACTTCCATTTTCTAAAAAAGGTGTAACTATGGCTACTCCACTTCCTCTATATATACTCATAAAACTACCTCCTAAATATCATTTTTAATTAAATCTTCTAAACTTTCACCCTTAACTACCAATCTATGCTTGCCATTTTTAACAAATACAACTGGTAACTTTGTAATTCTATTGTAATTACTTGCCATGCTATAATTATACGCTCCCGTAGAAGATACTAATAATAAATCATCTTTTTCTGCCTTTGGCAACTTGATTTCATTAATTAAAATATCGCCAGATTCACAATATTTACCTGCTACTGTATAAAGATTACCGCACTTGTCATTAACCTTATTTGCTAAACAGCATTCATATTTTGCTTTGTATAAGGCGTATCTCGGATTATCTCCCATACCACCATCAACAAAAATATATTCTTTACCTGAATAAGTTTTTTTTGTTCCACCGACAGTATAAAGTGTACTACCTGCATTACATATTAAACTTCTCCCTGGTTCTATTATTACACTTTCTAACTTCAAACCAAAAATTTCTTGTTGTTCTTCAATAACAAGTATATATTCTTGTAAAAATTCCGCTAAAGAAAATGGATTATCTTCCTTAGAATAATATACACCAAATCCTCCACCAAGATTTAAAACACTTATAAATATATTAAGTTTATCTTCAACAGATTTTGAAAATTCAAATACTGTTTTTACCGCATCAAAAAAAGAATTTTTTTCAAAAATTTGAGAACCTATATGAGAATGAAATCCTTTAAAATTTAAGTTGCTTTGGTTGGCTATATCTCTTATCAGAGAATATATTTTATCATCATAAATTGAATAACCAAACTTAGAATCGTCTTTAGCAGTTTTAATGTACTCGTGTGTATGTGCGTCTATCCCTGTATTTATTCTAAGTAATACATCTATTTTTTTATTATATTTTTTAGCCAAGTCATTTATTATTTCATGCTCGTAGTCATTATCTATAATTATATTTTCTACTCCATTCTCGACTGCAAATTCTAATTCTCTGTAAGTTTTATTATTGCCATGAAAGTATAATTTACTCATATCAAAACTGGCATTCTTTGCTGTAAATATTTCTCCTATTGAAACAACATCTAAACCTAGTCCAAGTTTTGATACTATCCTATATATTTCCAAGCAAGAAAATGCTTTTGAAGCGTATAAAATTTTTGTATTAAATTTTGAACTTGAAAAATTTTTTAAAAATATCTCACAGGTATTTTCTATAAAATTTTCATCATATACGTATAGTGGACTTCTATAATTTTTTTTTAATTCTGTAACACTAACATCACTTACGTGTAATTCATTATTTTTTACCGTCATTCCATTAAATAATTTCATTTTTTCTTCCTCTTTATTTCTTAAAATAATAAAAAGCTAGAAGAACAAAAGGTTCTTATAGCTTTTTTAAAAAATATTCTATTTCCTTTTGCCCTATTATAAAAAGCTCACCAAGAAAGAGAATGGGCATTCTCATCTGACAGTGCTACATTTATTCAATAGTAGCCCCAGCAAATATTGCTTCGGCGATGCTACCTTTTAAATTAGTCATCGCGGCCTCTTTTTATAACAATATATATTAAATTTTATACAATAATAGCATAGAACAAGTAATAATGTCAAGAATTATTTTATACTTATAATTTTATAAATATATCTTTAATTCCATCTGATAAATAAATTTTATTATTTTTATCGATTATCAAACATTCAAAATCTTTCATAGAATTAATTATATGTAATGCTTTTTCTATTGAATAGGAAAATAATATTGTTGTCCATATTTCACAATCCAAAGATTTATTGGCAATCACACTTACACTTGCAATTTCATTTTTTATGGGGTAACCAGTCAAACTATCAAAAATATAATGATATTTTTCTCCATTAAAATTTAATACTCTTTCATAAATTCCAGAAGTTACAACTGACTTATCTTTAATAGGAATTACTCCTAGTAAATTACCCCTGTTTTCTTTAGAGTTTTGAATGCCAACTAAGCAGAAACCATGATTATTTTTATAAGAAGTACCTAAAGTTAAAACATTACCACCTAAATCTATTATTCCTGATTTTACTCCTTTAGCCAGTAAATAATCTTTTATCTTATCAGCAAAATATCCCTTGGCTAAAGCTCCCAAATCTATCTCCATATTTTTTTTACTTAAATAAATGCTACACTCATCTTCATTTAAAATTATATTTTCTAGGTCTATTAAAGATAGCACGTTTTTTATTTCAATGTCAGTCGGTTTTCTAGCTTCATCAAATCCTATTTTCCATAATTTAACTAACTTTCCTATGGCTATATTCAAAAAACGATTTGATGATATACTATATTTTTCCCTATACTTATTAATTAAAAATTAGTTTTTTACACACTACTTTTATGATAATTCTATATATTTATATGCACTTTGGGCTGCTACTGCTCCATCACTAGCAGCAGTAACTACCTGTCTTATTTCTTTTTGTCTTACATCACCAGCAACGAAAATTCCAGGAATTGATGTTGCTAAGTGTTCATCTGTTGGAATGTATCCGTAAGAATCTAATATTCCTAAACTTTCAAAATCTTTTGTTTGAGGCATCATACCTACATATATAAAAATTCCGTCAGCATCAAGACTTGTTATCTCTCCACTTTTAACATTTTTAATATCTATGGAATTCACTTTTCTTTCTCCTTTTATGGCAAGTGCTATACTATCCCAACAAAATTCTATATTTTCTTTTTTAAAAGCTCTATCTTGCAATATTTTTTGGGCACGTAATTCATCTCTTCTATGCACAACCGTAACTTTATTTACTAAATTTGCTAGATATAAAGCTTCTTCAATAGCAGAATCCCCACCGCCAATAACTACAACATTTTTATTTCTAAAAAATGCTCCGTCACAAACTGCACAGTAAGAAACACCCTTACTAGAAAATTCTTTTTCTCCTGGTATTCCAAGTAATCTTGCTTCTGTACCTGTTGCAATAATTACAGTTTTAGACTTATATTCTTTTTCTCCAGCTATTAGTATTTTAATATCATTTTCAAGTCTAATATTTGTTATTTCTCCAAATGTAAACTCTGTTCCGAATTTTTTAGAATGTTCAAACATTTTTTCTGAAAGTTCAGGTCCTGTAATTTCTTCGTAGCCTGTATAATTTTCAATTTCAGCTGTAGAAAGCATTTGTCCCCCAGGATATTTTTTTTCAATCATTAAAACTGAAAGGTTGGCTCTACTTGCATATATAGAAGCAGTCATCCCAGCTGGTCCTGCACCAATAATTATTAAATCATATATTTTTTCCATTATCTTCTCCAAAAATTTAACTATTAATATATAATAATTTATCTTGTTTATTTATTAGTCTGTTATAGATAAAATACGTAATTCCTAAAATTATAAAGATTATAGAAACTATTTGAGACACTCTAAATAAACCTATATAAAGAGAATCTGTTCTCATACCTTCTACTATAAATCTTTCTACCCCATATAAAATCATATACAATGAAAATACTTCACCTGAATATAATTTTTTTCTAATACTAAATAAAATTATAAATGAAATAAAGCACCACAAACTTTCATATAAAAATGTTGGCTGTCTGTAATTACCATTTATATACATATTATTTATTATAAATTCAGGTATGTGTAGATTTTGTAAAAATTCTTTGTTTACAATTTCTCCGTATGCTTCATGGTTGAAAAAATTTCCCCATCTTCCAAACATTTGCCCTATAAGTAAGCTAGGAGCTATAATGTCCAACAACTTTATTAGTTTTAAATTATTTCTCTTAGAAAAATATATTAAAACTAAAAGTCCTCCAATAAGACCTCCATATATGGCTATACCACCGTCCCATATAGCTACTATTTCTGATTTATTTTGAGAGTAATAATCCCATCTAAATATTACATAATAAGCTCTAGCAAATATAAATGCTACTGGGATAGCAATTAGTAATAAGTCTAACATTTTATCTTTTATTACCCCTAGCTTCCTAGCTTCTATTTCTGCCACATAATAAGCGACAAATATAGTAAGAGAAATTATTATTCCATACCAATAAACTGGGTGCCCAAACAATTCAAAAGCTATTGGATTTAAAAAAATATTCAACATAACTTAATCTCCTTTTTTATTTTTAATTTCATCTTTTAAACGATTTGCAAACTCTTGAGATGTATTTATACCCATTTTATTTAATCTAAAATTCATAGCTGCAGATTCTATTATAATTGCAACGTTTCTTCCTGGGCTAACTGGAATAACTTTTTTTTCTACCTTAGTATTATGAATTAATCTATATTCATTGTATAAACCCAATCTATCATAATTTTTAGACTTGTCCCAAGATTCTAAATGAATATTTAAGTTTACGACTTTATCTTCTCTAACAGCTCCAGTTCCAAACAAAGTCATAACATTTATAATTCCTAACCCTCTTATTTCTAATAAGTTTTTTATTATAGGAGAACCGCATCTTCCAATTAAAAATCCATTATCTAATTCTTTTATATCTACCCTATCATCAGCAATAAGTCTATGCCCTCTTTTTATTAATTCTAAAGCAATTTCACTCTTGCCGATACCACTTTCACCAGTTATGAGAACTCCTATACCATATACTTCTATAAATACGCCATGCACAGAAATTTCAGGAGCAAATTCTCTACTTAGAATATAGGTCAACTTAGCTATAATCCTTGTTGTAGGCATATCACTTCTTAATATTGGAGTTCCATATCTAATAGCTGCTTCTAATAAGGCTTCTGGCACATCTAAACTTCTTGAAATTATTATACATGGAGTTTTTCGTGTACAAAGCATTCTCATTCTAGCTTTTTTTTCTTTTTCACTCAAAAGATTAAAAAACGATAATTCTGTTTCTCCTAAAACTTGAACTCTAGTAGGATTGTAATATGAAAAATATCCAGCTAGCTCCAGAGAAGGTCTTGATATATCAGCAGATTCTATTTCTCTGTCAAGACAAGTTTCACCAGTAATAACTTCTAAATTTAATTTTTCTATTATATCTTTTGTTACAACTCTTCCCATAAATCTCCTACTTAATTCTCTTTATTATTATTTTTCTATCCCTACTATTTATAAATAAATTGAATATTGATATAAATATTGCTAATCCCAGTGCTGAACCAAAAGAACTAATTATAAAATGTGGATTTAGAACATTTGAAACTAACAAAATAATAATTGCATTTATTATAACTATAAAAAATCCAAAAGTCATAATTATTGGTACAATACTCATAAATAAAAATACAGGTCTAATAAATTTATAAAACAAAGTTATTAAACTAGCACCGTATAAAGCGTATATCGGACTTTCTATATATAAACTTTGTTTGAAGAATCCAGCAAAAGCCAAGACTATAAGAAAATTTATTAACATACTTTTTAATATAGATAATAAAGATGGTATTTGATATTTATTCATATTTCTCCATTCTATTTATTGAACTCTTCTGTGATTGGTGGAACAACTTGTTTTTTTCTTGATACAACACCTTTTAAGGTCATTAAATTATTTTCTAAACTTTTTCCAAATGCTGAAGCAACTTTTTCTTTTTTATCTCCTAAAACTAAAACTTCAGAATCAGAAGTTAAAATGTTAGTAACAACAAAAACGAAGGCTGACAAGCTTTTATTAGAAATTTCTTGATAAATTGTTTCTTCCAATTCTTTTTGTCTGTCTGTAACTTCTTTAGTGTCTATTGTATTTATTTGTGCAATAACCAATTTATCATTATTCAAAATAAATTCTTTAGCATCTACATCTATTAATTCTTTTATAGTTTTATCTTTAGTGTTTGCTCCTGCTTTTAACATTGCAAGCCCATATTCTTCTAAATTAATTCCTGCTATTTTAGCTAAATCTTCAGCGGCTATCTTGTCTCTAAGTGTACAAGTTGGTGATTTAAATAATAAAGAATCTGAAATAATAGCAGATAGCATTAAACCTGCCATTGTCTTATTAATATCTACACCTTGTTCTTCATATATTTTTTTTAGTATTGTTGCTGTACATCCTAATGGCTCTGCCCTGAAATATAGGGGAACTGCCGTTTCAAAATTTGCAATTTTATGGTGGTCAATAACTTCTTTAATAACTGCTTTTTCTATCCCAACAACTGACTGTTGCATCTCATTATGGTCTACCAAAATAACTTTTTGACCTTCAGTTACTTCTGTAACTATTCTTGGTACATCTACTCTAAAATATTCTAAGGAATATCTTGTTTCATCATTTATTTCACCTAATACAACAGCTTCTGTATCCATACCTTGTAATCTTTTTAAATTATTATATACTATTGCTGAACATACTGTGTCAGTATCAGGATTTTTGTGTCCGAATATTAAAACTTCACTCATAAGTAAACTCCTTTAATTTTGATTTTATTATAAACTTTTTTTTGCTAAACTTAGATCTATATGACAATATCCGTTAGGGTTTTTGTCTAAATATTTTTGATGATATTCTTCTGCGTCTATATAGTTAGCAACTTCTTCTACTTCTACAGCAATTTTTTCTGAAAAATTATTTTGCAGTTCTGCTATATATTTTTCAGCTTCATTTTTAGTTTCTTCGTCAATATAATAAATACCTGTTCGGTATTGTCTACCTACATCTGGACCTTGCTTGTTGATACTTACAGGGTCAATTATTCTAAAATAATGTCTTAAAATATCATTTAGACTTATAAGTTCATTGTCATATTCTAAATAAATTACTTCAGCGTGGTCAGTTTTTTTAATTTTTTTGTAATTTGTTACTTGAGTTTTACCGTTACTGTAACCAACTCGTGTTTTTACAACACCTTTTAATTGTTGAAAGTAACCTTCTACACCCCAAAAACAACCACCTGCTAAATAAATATTTTTTATCATAAAATTCTCCTTACTTTATATTAATATGTGTTTCTTCAAATTTTCTTTCTTCTATTCTGTAATTATATAAAATAGCATTAATTTCTGCTCCTATTATTAGTATATAACCTGTAAAATACAGCCAAATTATGAACAACATGATAGCACCTATTGAGCCGTATGTTTTTATGTAATTTGAAAAATGGTCAATGTAGTATCCAAATAATTTACTTATAACAATCCAAGATAAAGAAGAAAATAAAGCTCCGTTGACAGCAATTTTAAAGGGTATTTTTATATTTGTTGCTAACATATATAAAACAGTGAAAATAAAAAATGTTAGCAATAAGGGAATTAAGTAGGTTATATAATTCCACAAATTGTAAAATCCTTCATCAAAACTTAGTTTGTGAAATAATAACCATGTAATTTGTCTACCGAAAACCAATAGTAGTAACATAATAAACATTGCTATCATTAATATTACTGTGAAAAATACGCTAATAAATTTGACTGTAAGCCACATACGTTCTTCCTTAACCCTAAAAGCTATATTAAAAGCATACATAAGACCATAAATCCCATTGGAAGCCGACCAAAGAGAAAATAAAATACCTAAGGTCAAGATAGTATCATTTTTATTATTCAATACTTCACTAATCATTCCAAAAATATATTCTCCCAAAACACCAGGTGCTATTGCTTCTATTTTATTCAATAAATAATCTTGATTGATATTAAAATATGGTGTTAATGCTAGTGCCACTAAAAACATAGGTAACAATGATAAAATAAAATAGTAGCTAAGATTAGCAGATATTAAAGAAATTTCATCGTGCATAATTCTATAATATAATTCTTTTGCAAATTTTTTTAATGTTAATTTATTTTTTGGTTCTTCTTCAGCAAAAGAATAATTTTTATCTGGTATCAGCATACTACAATAAAACTTCAACTACTTTTTTTGCTAGAGGATAATATTTTACAAGATTAGAAATTTTTAATTTTTTATTTTTCTTTTTATATTTTTTACTATCCACTACAACAAAGTTTTTGTCTTCTAAATATTTTGAATATCTATTTATTTTTTCTAGTTCATTTGATGAATATTTTTCTTTTTTCTTTCCTGCTAATGAATAAACTGCAACCCCAATTAAAGCAAGATTTACCAAGTGTTTTTTATTCATAATTTCCTCCTAGTTTTTATTTAATAATAGTTTTAAAATTATAGACTATTTCAATAAATTATACCATTATATGACCTATGTTTCAAATTTATTTAATTTTTATAAAAAAACCAATGCAATAATGCATTGGTTTAAAATTATTTGCTTAAGCTTGATTTATATCTAGCTGCTGCATTTTTATGAATAAGGTTAGTTTTAGCAGCTTTATCAATTTTTTTGAAAGCTAGGTTTACTAATTCTGCAGAATTATCAGCACCATCAGCTTTTGCTAATTTAGCTTTTTTTATTGCTGTACGCATTTCAGATTTTTTTGATGAATTAGAAGCGTTAATTTTTGTATCTTTTCTTACACTCTTAACTGATGATTGAATATTTGGCACTATCTTCACCTCCCACTACAATTTTATATTACTAAGAAATATTAATTAATATTCTTAATTACGAATAATTAAGATGTTGTTAAGTACAACTATCTAATTATAGCAAATAATATTTTATATTTCAATAATTTTTTTAGAATTAATATTTACATTTTTAAGATAATTTTTCTATGAGTTTATTTATAAGCAAATCTAAAACAAGATATTTATCCATATAAGAATATTTTAATTGTTTATCATATTCTTTACATATTATGATAGTTTCCATTAAATTATCAAGACTATATTTATAAACCGCTTCTACTGCAAGTTCCACCCTATAAGGATGTATTTTTAATTTTGCTGCTATATCTTTTTGAGCAAAATTTTCCTGTAATAACATTTTTACCTTATAATAAACTCTAAGTTGGGAGGCTATCAAAGATAAAAGTAGTATCGGTTCTTCTCCTTTAAGTTTCAAAGAATTAAAAACATTTCTTAGTTCTATATAATTTTTTTTGAATAGTTCATTAGTTAATGCAAATACGTCATACTCCCTACTTCTAATTACTATATTTTCAATATCTTCTTTCCTTACCTCTTTTTTATCAAAACAATAGAGTTCTAATTTTTCTAATTCTTTTTTTACTCCTGCAAAATCCATTTTACTAAAGACAACTAAAAAATTAGCATCGTGTTTTGAGATATTAATTTTTTTAGATTTTAAGTAAGTAATTATATAGTTTTCTAATTCTTTTTCCTTAAAATCTTTAAATTCTTTTATTTCACCTATTTCTTTTATTTTTTTTACTACATTTTTTCTACTATCTATTTTATCTAGGACAGTAAAGATTAATAATATTTCTTCATTAAAATTATTCAAATAAGAAGAAAGTGCTTCTAGGTCATGTTCAAATTTTATTTTTTTTGCTTTGGTCTGTAAAAAAATACTATTTTCTGCCACTATAACTTTTTTATTTGAAAAAAATCCACTACTTTGGCATTCATATAACAGGTCTGAAATATTAGTTGTTTCCATATTAAATTTCAAATATGTAAAATTATCAATAGCTTTGCCTAAAAATTTTTCTGCCAAATTATTTTGAAAATCTAGCAATGCCTCCTTATTTTCTCCATATAATATATATATATTTTTCATTAATTTTATTCCTTGTTTACATTATTTTAAAATTAAAATTTTCATCAAAATTTTCTAAAATTAATCCGTCTATATTATAAACCTTATTATTTTTTAAAATTTCTACTTTAATATCCAAAAAAATTGCCAGGTCTATTATTTCTTTTACGCTTTCTTTATCTTCTATTTGCTGGGTAACTAATAATTTTTTAATAAGTTTTTTAGCTAGAAGATTTTTAGCAAAACCTATATCTGCTTTTTTATCCTTGCTTAGTATTAGAAAATCTACACTATAAATAGCTTCATAATTAAATAATAAATTATATTCGTTCATTATATCATAATCTTCTCTTTTTTTTCTAAAATCGCTGTAAAAATTTTGCTGATTAGCCGAGCTATTTATAAGAAAAGAAATATTATTATTTTTTATAAAGGCTACATCTCTATTGGCTATTTTTAAATTTTCTATTCTATTGAAATTATTAAATTTAGGAATTAATAATAAAAAGCAAATTAATATAGTTGTTAATAAAATAAATGTTTTATACTTATATTTATTTAAGTATATCAATATTAATATGACAAATATCAAAATTATATAAGCAGTGTAATTATTTATATGTCCTACTTTAATAATAAATAATAATTTAGTAAAAACTTCTTCTAACTTATCATTAATATAAAAAACTATATTTAATAAGGGAACACATAATCCATTAAATAAATCTAAAGAAATTAATGATATTAAATAGCTAATTATAACTAAAGGAAATACTATTAGGGTGAAATATGGAACGAATAACAAATTACTAAAAATTGAAATATATGAAAATACATAAAAATTATATATTAAAATAGGTAAACTTGCTAAACCAGATACAAGACTTATCTTAAATATTTTACCTATATTACTCTTAGAATTATTTATAAAATCACTTGACATTATCAAACAAAAAGTAATAAAAAATGAAAATTGAAAACCTAAATTATATAAATAAAGCGGATTATATAAGAGCATTATTACAAAACTTAATAATAAAGAATTAATGCTAGACATATTTTTCTTAATACATAGCATATAAATAAGAAGCATACAAACTGCCCTTATAACTGACGGACTTGCTCCAGCTAAGATAATATATATGGGTAAAAATATAAAAATTATTTTATTTATTGCTTGTTCTGATAGTCCTAGTCTTCTAAATATAAAGTATATTAGCCAAACTACTAATGCAATATGTAAACCAGATATAGCCAGTAAATGATTAATACCCAAGTTAGAAAAATTATTTTTTTCTTCTCTTGATAAATTACTTTTTTCTCCAAAAATTAAGGCTTCAAAATAACCTTGTTTGTCAAATTTAATATTTTCTTCTATATTTTTAATCGCCTTATTTCTCAATAATTTTATGTTTTTATATATACCATCAACTTTTTCATCTATATTTAATATTTCTTCTATCTGTATATTTTTAAAAATTCCTTGTTTTTCACAATAGGTCTTATAGTCAAATGAATAGAAATTATTTTTTTCTTTTATATCTGAAATGCTAGCCTTTGTTTGTAAAAGTCCTCCCTTAAAATTATGCCTAAAATAATTTTTTTCTTTTTCACTTTTTATTTTATAATTTATATTTACAACTTCTCCATTTACAGAACCTATTGTTTTTAAATGGTCTCCATTAATATAAATATTATCTACAATTTCTATTTTTATATCTACATTTTCTGAATTTTGTAAGATTGAAACATTATTTGAAATAATAAAATTTGTTCTAATAAAAAAAACTAAAAAAACTAATATTAATTTTATAGTTTCTTTAGTAGTTATTTCTTTTTTATTTAAAAATATTAAAAAACAAAGTAAGGCTAGTACTAATAATGATGTAATTTTATTAATATTTAATAAGATAGATGCTAATGCTACTAAAGCCAGTAAAAAATTTTTCATTTGCTTTTACTCTTTCAACATTCTCTCAACAACTAATTTTGGATTGTATTCAATCTTACGAACTTTTATTTTAGATTTTTCTAGCAATTCTTTGGCATATTCATTATTTCTGTAATCATTAGCATAACAAATTTCTTTTATTCCAGCTTGAATAATTGCTTTTGTGCAATTTAAACATGGAAAATGAGTAACGTATATAGTCCCAAACTCTGTTGACACTCCGAATTTAGCACATTGTAAAATAGCATTAATTTCTGCATGAATGGTACGCACACAATGTCCTTCTACAACTTTACAGCCAGTGTCTATACAATGTTCATCTCCTTTAATCGAACCGTTGTATCCACCTGCAACAATTCTTTTATCTCTGACTATAGTTGCACCTACACTTAATCTGCTACAAGTAGACCTAAGCGATAATAAATGACTTTGTGCCATAAAATATTCGTCCCAACTAATTCTATCTTCCATAATATTTCTCCTTAAACATCAATTTCATCTTTTATATTTTCAAAAGTTCCCTTTCCTATCCCTTTTACTTTCGTTATATCTTCTTTTTTATTAAATATTCCCTTGTTTTTTCTGTATTCAATTATTGCTTTTGCCTTAGTTTCTCCTATGCCACTTATTTTCATAAGTTCTTCTTTACTAGCCCTATTTATATTTATAATTTTTTTGTTACTGTCGCTAGAATTTTGCTGAGCTTGTTCCCCTTGTTTTGGTATTAAAATTAGCATTTGGTCATGAACTTTTTGACTAAGATTTACAGAACTTATATCAGCATCTGAAGTTAGTCCTCCAGCCATATCAATTACTTCTTTTATACGAGTATTATTTTCGCATTCATAAAGACCTGGCTTATTAACTTGTCCTTTGATATCTACAAAAATTTTTTCCTGTTTTATTTCTTCTTTTTTTAAATCTTCCTTATTTCCTACTACATATTCGCTAATATTTTTATTGGTATCTATACTTTTGCTATTATTAAAAAATAAGAAAAATATGATTACAGAAAAAATTACACTTGTAAATAAGGCTAGGAAAATTTCTTTTATATTTTCTTTAATAAAAACTATTATTTCTTCTTTATTATATTTCATATTTATCACCTACTATTTCTAAAATAATTATAATATAATAGAATTTTACTGTCAAAATATTTCGGCTTAATAAAGACAATAAAATTTATAAAAATTGAGTGTTCATTACTTTTATGTTACAATGTAATGAAAATAATAAACGAGGTGGTATGCTTGAATAATATATATTTAGATTACGCAGCTTCATCATTAAAACATTTTGACATATATAAAAAAATGATTGACATCTTAGAAAATGAATATGCAAATCCTAGTAGCCCACATAAATTAGGAAAAAAAAATGCTAAATTATTAGAAGAGGCTAGAAAAAAAATAGCTACTTCTATCAATGCAAGTTCTGAAAAAATAATTTTTACATCTGGTGGCACAGAAGCAAATAACATGGTATTTAATCATGTAGCAAAAGAATTTAGTGGTGGTGATATTATAATTTCTAGTGTCGAACACCCTTCAGTAAGAGAATATGCTGAAAAATTAAAAAAAAATAATTTCAATATAATTAAGTTAAAAGTAAATAAAAATGGTCTTATTGATATAGCAGAATTAAAAGAAAAAATATCTGAAAAAACTGTTTTAATATCAATAATGTTTGCAAATAATGAAACGGGAATAATTCAACCCATAAAAGAAATTGGAAAAATTGCCAAAGAAAAAAATATTTTATTTCATAGCGATATAGTGCAAGCATACTGCAAAACACAAATAGATGTTCAGGAGTTAAACCTAGATTTTGCATCAGTTTCTGCTCATAAAATAGGTGCTACAAATAATTTTGGATTTTTATATACAAAATCTCAAAAAATCAATCCTTTTATAATTGGTGGCGGACAAGAAAAAGGTATGCGTTCAGGAACAAGCGATATTTTTGGAGCTATGGTTCTTGCAAAGTGTATAGAAGAAACTGAAAAATCTATAAGTAATATTCAAATATTAAAAAATTATTTCTTAAAATCATTGGCAGAAAAAAATATTGATTTTGAAATTAATGGCGACCATAATAATTCTCTTCCAAATATATTAAATATCTATTTTAAAAACATTCAAGCCCAAAGACTTATAACATATTTGGACATAAACAATATATATATTTCTGGAGGTTCTGCTTGTAGTTCAGGAAATATAAAGGGCAGTAAAATTATTGCAGATATGTTTGATGAAAAAAGAGCTGAACATTCTGTAAGAATAAGTTTAGGTTTTGATACAAAAAAAGAATATGTAAACACAGTAGTAGAAAAAATAAAAATACTAGAAGAAAAAATAATTAGTAGAGGTTAATAATGCAAGGTAAAAAAGTTATTGTCGGTATGAGTGGTGGTGTTGATTCGTCCGTAGCAGCATACCTACTAAAAGAACAAGGCTATGATGTAGTCGGTGTATTTATGAAAAACTGGGAAGAAAAAGACGAAAATGGAGTCTGTACTTCTGAAAAAGATTATGAAGATGTTATTAAAGTTTGCGAACAACTAGATATTCCATATTATTCCATTAATTTTGAAAAAGAATATTGGGATAAGGTCTTTACATATTTTTTAGATGAATATAAAAAAGGGAGAACTCCTAATCCAGATATAATGTGTAATAAAGAAATAAAATTTAAAGTATTTTTAGATTACGCCTATGACCTTGGAGCAGATTATGTTGCAACAGGTCATTACGCTCATACAATAAAAAAAGATGGAGAAGTAGTCTTATTAAGAGGTCTTGATAGTAATAAAGACCAAACTTATTTTCTAAATCAACTAAGTCAAAATCAACTAAAAGATATTTTATTTCCTATTGGTGAATTAGAAAAATGGCAGGTTAGAGAAATAGCAGAAAAAGTAGGATTAGCTACTGCCAAGAAAAAAGATTCTACTGGTATCTGCTTTATTGGAGAAAAAAAATTCAAAGAATTTCTAAGTAAATACCTGCCCGCACAAAAAGGTAAAATAGTTGACTTGCAAGGAGTAGAAAGAGGACAACACTACGGTTTAATGTATTACACCATAGGACAAAGACATGGTCTTGGTATTGGAGGAACTAAAGATACTGATGGCGAACCATGGTTTGCATGTGGCAAAGATTTAGAAAAAAATATTCTCTACGTTTGCCAAGGTTTCCACAATGAAACTTTGTACTCTGATAGTTTATTAGCAAGTTCACTATCATTTACTTCAAATAAAATTTCAGAAACTACTTTTACTTGTACGGCTAAATTCAGATATAGACAAGCTGATACAAAAGTAAGAGTACAAATATTAGAAAATAATACCGTAAAAGTTATTTATGATGAGCCAGTTCGTGCCGTAACTCCAGGTCAAGCAGTTGTATTTTACCAAGACGATGTTTGTCTTGGTGGTGCTATTATTGATGAAGTATATAAGGACAATAAAAAAATGAAACTATAATCTTATAGTTTCATTTTTTATTTTTAATTATTTTTAATAATTAATTTTAAAAATAATTAAAAGTTCAAAAACTTTTTCTAACTATCTTAAATTTTTATTTGCTATAAATTATTTAAAATAAAATTTTAATATTGATTATTTTTTATATCCTCTAAATTAAGAGTTGATTTTGCATTGAGTAATAAGGGATTTGCAAAAATATTATTTTTGTAATAATAGTAACCTACTGCCCCCATCATAGCCGCATTATCGCTACAATATTCCATACTAGGTATTAAAATTTCTATTACAAAATTACTAGCTAAATTTTTCATACTTTCTCTTAAATCACTATTTCCTGCTACACCGCCAGCAAGTATTAATTGCCTTATATTAAAATTTTTAATAGCTTTTTTGGTTTTACTTTCTAAGATATCAATCACTGCTGTTTGAAAACTTTTAGCTAAGTCTTCTTTAATTATATTTTCTCCCCTTTGTTTTGCATTATGAATAATATTTATTACTGCCGATTTCATACCAGAAAAACTAAAATTATAGTCATCACTATCAATCATTGCTCTAGGTAAATTATAAGTATCTTTTCCTAATTTTGATAATTTGTCTACTTTAGGTCCACCCGGATATTCTAATTCTAGCTGGCGAGCAACCTTATCGTAGGCTTCTCCTACTGCATCATCTTGTGTATTACCTATAATTTCAAATTCTAATTCATCTTTTAGTAAGACTAATTCTGTATGCCCCCCACTGACTACTAAAGCAAGAGAAGGATAAATAATATTATTTTCTATGTTATTGACATAAATATGCCCTGCTATGTGATGAGCGGCTATAAGTGGTTTGTCTAAAGTATAACTTAAAGTTTTTGCTACATTAACTCCTACTAAAAGTGAACCTATTAATCCTGGACCTTGAGTTACACAAATAGCATCTATTTTATCAAGACTTATTTTCGCATCTTCTAAACTTTGGCTAATAACTTGTATTATTACTTCTATATGTTGCCTACTAGCTATTTCTGGAACTACACCACCATATTGTTTATGCGTGCTTATTTGACTACTAACAATATTTGATAAAACTTCTCTGCCATTTCTTACAACAGCGACACTGGTTTCATCACAACTAGTTTCAATCGCTAAAATATTAATATCCATTTCCAAATTCCCTTATCATTATATAAGCATTTTCTCTATTATTTTGATAATAATTTTCTCGCCTTCCGATAATATCAAATCCTGCCCTCGTATAAACTTTTATCGCCTTAGCATTACTTTCTCTAACTTCTATTGTTGCTTTTTTAGCATTTTTAGTTGCATATAATTGCATGATATAAATTAAAAATAATTGCCCTAATTTTTTATCTTGATGTGGTTTGTCTATGACTATTTTGTTTATTTGATATTCATCTACAGCATACCAGCCACCACAAAATCCTAAAATTTCATCATCATTAAAAAGTCCGTAATATTCAGAATTTTCATGTTCTAATTCTTTTTTAAACATTTCTCTTGACCAAGGGTCATCAAAATTTTGACTATCAATTTCTAAAAGTCTATCTAAATTTTCTACGCCTACTTTATTTATTTTTATCATTAATTAAATTCCTTTCTGCCTCTGTTAGTCGTAAATAACTTGGTAAGGCATTATAATAATCTGTCGCTAGTACATAATCTTTTACATAAATATAATTTTTAGCAAGTGTATGCTTATCTTTTAAAATATAATCTACATTCAGTTTAGAATAATCAAACTTATTTACATCACTACCAACAAAAATAATTTCCCTATTTAAGTTATTTACAAAATCAAATATAAACTCAATAGAATAGTAATTTTCTTCTAAAATTTCTTTGCCATCTAAATATGCTACCGCATAAACGTTACCTCTTCTACCATCAATTAAAGGCACAACAACTTTGTTGTAACTTTCATTTACTACACTTTGTAATCTTAGTGTAGATAAGGTTTTTATTGGTATGTTAAGGGCAAAAGATAAACTTTTAGCAACAGATAAAACAACTCTTAGAGCTGTGTAAGAACCCGGACCTCTTGTTGCTATTATTTCTGTTAAATCATTTTTTGTAAAACCTGATTTTTTTATCACATTATCTATTTCTAATAAAATAATTTCAGATAAGTTTCTTTTGCATTCAATATTATATTCAGAAATCAAAGTATCATTCCTAAAACAAGCAATAGATAGATGACCATTAGAAGCATCTAATATTAAGCTAACCATTGTTCAATTAAATTCCTTTCTAATTTTTCATAATACTCACCCTTAGAAAAAATTGTAACTTCTCTTAGGTCATTATTAAATTGAATTTTTATACTCAGTCTTTCCCTAGGTAAAAAATCTTCTATAAATTCTGCCCATTCAATAACACAAATATTATTTTCATAAAAAATTTCTTCAAAACCTAAATCTTCTTCACTATTTTCTAATCTATAAGCATCTATATGATAAAAATTAATTTTATCGGTAGTATATTCTTTAAGAATATTGAATGTTGGAGAATTAACTGTATCTTTTATCCCCAGATGTTTTGCAAAATATTTTGTAAAAGTTGTTTTCCCGGTAGCCAAATCTCCACTAAGTGTTAGCAATAATTTTTCATCAGTTTCTTTTGCCAAAATTCTTGCAAGTTTTTCTGTATCTTCCATATTTTTTAAAATTATCTTAGTCATATAATTCACCTTTTTATATACTCTACTAGCTATAATATTATATACTAGTCCCAGCTTTTTTTCAATGTTGCATACAAGACTACTACTTATAGAAAAATAACTAATTTTATGTTATCATATTTTAGAAATAAAATTTAGGAGTTTGAAATGAATAAAAAATTATACACTATATTATCACTTATTTTTACGATAGCTTTAGTTTTCACTTTTTATATTTTTAAAAATCCAGATGTAGTTAATATTGACAAAGTAAAGCCAGGAAACATAAATGGAATAAATGTAAAGGGAGATACTACAAGATATGAGGTTAAATTTATTAAAAAAGTAGACGGCGATACTATAAAAGTTAAGTTTAATGGACAAGATTTGACAGTAAGATACTTAAATATAGATACACCCGAAACAGTTAAAAAAAATACTCCTGTCCAAGAATATGGTCCAGAAGCAAGTGAATATAACGGAAAAATTTTAGCAAATGCAAAAAAAGTAGAACTAGAATTTGATGTCAAACAAAAATTAGATAAATATGGTAGAGCCTTAGCCTATGTTTATGCAGACGGTAAACTTGTGCAAGAAGAATTGTTAAAAGAAGGATTGGCAGAAATAAAATATGTTTATGAACCTGACACTAGATATCTTGATATTTTGAAAAAAGCACAAAATCAAGCCAAGAGTAATAAAAAAAATCTTTGGAGCAAATAAAAATTCTACAAGCAATTTAAAAAATATTTGTCATATTTTCTTTTTAATTATATAATAAATTTAATAAGCTAGAAAGGAGTAATATTGTGAAATTTTTAATTTCTTTATTCTGGGGATTTATATTCGCATTTATAGCTATATTTATAGTTTCATCTATCCTTGGTAGCAACGGAGTAAGTCAAGGTTTAACTATACAAAACTGTGCTATACTTGCTCTTGTTTTTGCAATAGGAGCTGCTGGTTTAGATAGTTTAATAAAGGTGAATAAAAAATAATATTAAATTAGAGCTGTGAAAACAGTTCTTTATTTTTATCTAAGGAGAATTTAAAATGAAAAATACTTTAGGGGCTATGTGCTATATAGATAATGGCGATGAATTTTTAATGCTGACAAGAAATAAAAAAGAAAATGATGTTCATGAGGGGTTAACCATAAGTGTAGGTGGTAAAATAGAAAATGGCGAAAGTCCAGAAGAATGTATTATTCGTGAAGTAAAAGAAGAAACAAATTTAGATATAACAAATCCGACACTAAGAGGAATAATAACTTTTCCTGATTTTGAACAAGGTGTTAATTGGTATACCTATGTCTTTACAGCAGAAAAATATTCTGGTCAAATGACAAAAAATTGTGATGAGGGAGATTTGATTTGGATAAAAAAAGAAGATATAAAAAATAGAAAAATTAATACTTGGGAAGGAGATTATATTTTTTTAGACTGGTTGATAGATAAAAAATCTTTCTTTTCAGCAAAGTTTGTATATAAAAACAAAAAATTAATTGAACACAGTGTGAATTTTTATTAGGAGTAAAATTATGAACATAAATGAAAAATTAACAAAAGAATTTATAGTAGATATAAGTCATAGTGCCAAAAATATTGGAAGTGGAGATTTAGATGTTCTCTCTACTCCTATGTTAGTCGCCTACATAGAAGAAACTTGCAAGGACTTATTAAATAAATATTTAGAAAAAGATTTGGGTTCTGTCGGTAGTAATATTAATATAAATCACCTAGCACCATCAAAAATTTCTTCAACAATTATAGTAGAAGCTACTATTAAAGAAATAAAAAAAGAAAAAATAATAACTTTCTTCGCTTTAGCTTACGAAAAAATAAATGATGACAAGAAAAAAATAGCGGACTGTTCTCACACTAGGGTTATAATAAATAATAAAAAATTCCTAGAAAAATTATAAAATTTATTTAATTACATATAATTTCCGAAAAAATAATATAAAAAATTTTTTATGACAAAAATTCTAAAGCTCTTAAAAAATAATGCCGCAAATATTTTTTAACTAATACAAGGAACGTAAATAAAATTATCTATTTCTTCCTACTTTTTTCTAGTCAGTTTTTTAGTGATGAGTTTTACGCATATAAAACTTGCTTGCTAATTATTTTTTATTTTGTTGACTTTTTTCTTATAGGCTTGCATTTTTTAATTCTTAGAAGTCTAACAAAAATTTTTCAATAATATTTGCATATATTTACAAAAAGTTGGGAATGAAATTTCATTCCCAACTTTTTTAATTTTCTTCAAACCAATCTTGAATAGCTTTTAATCTTGCAATTCTTAAATTAGGCAGTCCCTCTCTTGAAAGTCCATGACTTGACTGCGGAAAAATTATTAATTTTGTTTTAATATTATTTCTTTTTAAAGCTATATACATTTGTTCTGCTTGTTCCTTAGGACAGCGTAAATCATCATCTCCATGCAATAACAACAGAGGAGTTTTGACATTTTTTGCATAAGCTAGTGGCGACATAGCCCACAATTTTTCCATATTATTTAAGTTTCTTTCTAGTTGATATTCAACAAAAAATGCTCCTATATCACTTGTTCCATAAAAACTTATCCAGTTCGATATGCTACGTTGTGCTACTGCCGCTTTAAAAATATTACTATGACCTACTATCCAGTTAGTCATAAACCCTCCGTAACTTCCTCCAGCAAGATACACTCTACTTCTATCAATGCTTGAATACTTTTCTAAAACATATTCTAAACCTGTCATTAAATCTTTAAAATCATTATTACCATAATCACCCAAGATTGCTGAAACAAATTTTTGTCCGTAACTTCCTCCACCTCTAGGATTTAACATAATAACACCATAACCCTTTGATGCTAAAACCTGCATTTCATGAAAAAAACTTTCGCCGTAACATACTTGCGGTCCTCCATGAACATAAAGAATTGCAGGATTATTTTCTTTTACAGCAAGAGGATTTACATACCAACCTTGAATATATAAATCGTCATGAGCTTTAAACCAAAATCTGTCAATTTTTGCAAGTTTAGTTCCTTTTAAAAATTTTTCGTTAGGATTATAAATATCTGTAAATTCTTCCCTTGCAATATCAAATAAGGCTAAACCACTCGGATAATTTAAAGTAGAATAAGTAATAGCTATTTTGTTATCACAAAAACTACTTCCTGTGATATGAATTTCTTTATTTAATATATTTTTTATCTGACCATTTACGTTAGCTGTGTATAAAAGTATTTTTCCTTTTTCTGTTGATGAAAAAATAAATTCATCATCATTAAGCCACTCAAAATTAACGCCACTTATACTTTGTTGAAAATCAGCTACTATGAGATCTCCTATTTCAATATCCAATTTTTCTGTAATGTTTGTTAATTTTTTAGTTTCTAAATCGTAAACGACTAAATTATTTTGTGTTACAAATTTATAAGAAAAATCGTTCAATATAAAAAGAATTTTATTTTCTTTGGGATTAGTATTAACAAAATAAAAATTATCTTCTGTATCAAATAATTTACTTTCTTTTTTTGTATTAAAATCATATTTTAATATTAAATTTCCGTACTGCCATTCATCAAAAATATTTTTTGACATCGACATAAGGGCAAAAGTATCGCATTTTGAAATGTAGTTTATAGTAAAATTTTCATTTTTTTCTATTAATACTTCATCTTCAGACTTACCTAATTCTAATTTTTTAAACTGATATTTCAAATTACTAGCTAATAGACCTACTCCGTCTGCCTTATACATTACCTTGTCTATTACATTTTCTTTTGGAAAATTATTTTTATCTTCTGACTTATTTTCTTTTTCTTCTTGTTTTGAAGAAGTGTGATAGTAAACTTTGTCTTCTTTGAATATATAATTACTTATTCCTTCTTTTTCAAAAGTTAATTGTTTTGCCATTCCACCTGACAAACTCATTGAAAATAGTTGATTTTTTTTATCTTTAGTATTATTTGATAAAAATAAAATTTTATCCTTATTGGGCGACAATTCTAAGTTAGTGTAAACACTTCCCCCATTACCCCATTCTGTAATTGCTTTAGTATTAATATCTATTCTAAATAATTTTGTTTCGTAAGTATTTGTTGCTTCTTTTGTAGTTGTTTGAGTATAAAAAATATATTTATCTAGCAAGACAGGATTTCCTACATTATTTAAATCAAATAAACTTTCATTCTTTATAAAATTCATCACAAAACTCCTTTAAGTTAAACATTTCTTTAATTATAAACTTATCGTTATGCTTTTTCAAGGTTTTGTTGAAAATTTATTAAGCATTTATTTAAAAAACAGTGCCGACTAAATTTGACACTGTTTTTTTATATTTATAGTACTTGACTAATTCTTTTAACTGCTTCTTTTAAATTTTCAATACTAGTAGCATAACTAATTCTGACATATTCGTCATACGATTCTCCAAATGCTGTTCCTGGAATAAGCCCAACTCTAGCTTCCTTGACCAAAAATTTACAAAATTCCATAGTTTTCATGGTTCTATATTTTTTAGGTATCCTTGCAAAAACATAGAAAGCTCCGTCAATACCTGAAATTTTAAATCCTAATTTTTCTAGTTCTGGAACTAAATATTTTTGACGCTCGGTATAAGTCTTTATCATTTTTTCTGTATATTCTTTTGATTCTTTATCCTTAAGAGCAACAACTGCTGCATCTTGAATAAAAGTCGGAATACCAGAAACTGTAAACAGATGATAAACTACAATTTTTTGAATTGCTTTTTGTGGAGCGACAATAAAACCTACTCGCCAACCAGTCATTGCGTGTGATTTTGATAAACCAGTTATTAAAATTGTTTGTTCAGGTATAATTTCTGTTAATGAAGTGTGCTTATAGTTATAGCTAATATCAGCATAAATCTCATCACTTATAATAAAAATATCATATTTTCTAAAAGTATTTGCTAATTCTAATAATTCTTCTTTAGTATAAGAAACTCCAGACGGATTATTAGGATAATTTAAAACTATTGCTTTTACATTTTCGTATTTTTTATAATTTTCTTCAAATAATTCCGGTGTTAATTTAAAACCAGTTTCTAATGTATCAATATAACCTACATTACAGTTATTCAAGTATGAGCAACCATCATAAAATGTAAAGTAAGGTGTTGTTACTAAAACTGTATCTCCAGGATTAGTTAAGGCAGAAATAGTATGCTCTATCGCAGCAGAAGCTCCAACAGTGATTATAACTTCGTCAGCTGTATAATCAACATTATATTTCTCTTTCATCATTTCTGCTACAGCTTGTCTAAGTTCTAAAACTCCAGCGTTCAAAGAATAATGTGTTCTGTTGTTGTCCAAAGATGTTTGAATTGCTTTTTTTATAACATCTGCTGTATCAAAATCTGGTTCACCTAAAGTTAATTTTATAACGGCTTCTCTCTGTGAAGCATAAGCATCAAATTCTCTAAGTGGAGAACTTTTTATAATATCTAAGGCTTTACTAAAAGTATTTTCTAAACTTTTTTTTAATTTCATAATATTTACCTCCTAAAAATTTAGTAATAATAGAATTAAATTAAAACTATAGGAACAATTTTAACATATATAAATTAGAAATCAAGTAAATTTTTGAAATATAAATTTATAATATTAATTTTTCTGAAAAAACATCTTAAAAATCTTGCAATATTTTTCTTAAAATATTATAATTAATTTATCATATTTAAGAATAAAGGAGAATTACATGAGTAAATTAGAAGTAAAAGATATAAAAATAGAATTAACAAAAAATCCTAAAGAAAAACCAGACCAAAATAGTCTTGGTTTTGGTAAATTATTTACTGACCATATGTTTGAAATGGATTGGAATGAAAATGAGGGTTGGCACAATCCTAGAATAGTAGAATTTGCAAATCTTTCATTATCTCCTGCTAATGCAACTTTGCATTATGGTCAAGCAGTTTTTGAAGGAATGAAAGCATATATAGCTAATGGAGACGCAGTATTATTTAGACCCTGGGAAAACTTTAAACGTATAAATAAATCTGCTGAACGTATGGTTTTACCAACAGTAGATGAAGAATTTGCACTAGCTGCTTTAACAGAATTATTGAAAATAGATAAAGACTGGATACCTACGGCAGAAGGTACTTCATTATATGTTAGACCATTTATGTTCGGTACTGACGAATTTTTAGGAGTAAAACCTAACTCAAATGTTAAATTTATGATTATACTTTCACCATCAGGAGCCTACTTTAAAGGGGGCTTAGAGCCAAATAAAATTTTTGTTGAAGATGAATATGTTAGAGCAGTACGTGGTGGAACTGGATTTGCCAAAGCTGCTGGTAATTATGCAGGTTCATTTTTAGGGCAAAACAAGGCCGCAAAATTAGGTTATGCACAAACATTGTGGCTTGATGGAGTAGAACAAAAATATGTAGAAGAAGTTGGAGCTATGAATATCTTTTTCAAAATAGACGGTAAGTACGTAACACCAGAATTAAACGGTTCTATTCTCCCAGGTATTACAAGAGATTCAATAATCCAATTATTAAAATCTAATGGTGAAAATGTTGAAGAAAGAAAAATTTCTATTGATGAACTATATGATGCTGCTGATAATGGAAAACTAGAAGAAGTATTTGGTTCAGGAACAGCTGCAGTTGTATCTCCAGTAGGGGAATTATTTGATGGCAAGAAAAAAATAGTCGTTAATAATTTTGAAACTGGCGAAGGAACAAAAGCTATTTACAATCAATTAACAGGTATCCAACTAGGAAAAGTAGAAGACAAATTTGGTTGGATTTATAAAGTTGAAAAATAATTTAATAAAAAAGTAGGATAAATTCCTACTTTTTTTATTTTAAATATATTATTTTGTTTATTAATCTAAATATCAAATATTTTAAAATATACATCACTTTTTTTAATATTACCACTAAGTTATAACAAATTAAAAATTTTTATTTTCGATGTTCACACTTCTATATTTTCTTAAAAGTTTTAGTTTTAATTTTAGAAACATAAATAAACACTAAATTTTTTCTATCCTAATAATTTTAAAATATTTGAAATAAAAAATATTTAGTGTGTATTTTTTCTATACACTAAATATTAACTAGCTACTATATTGATTTTTCAAGTTTAGAAAATGCTTCATTAATTTTAGAAATATCTTTAGCTCCTGCTTGTGCCATATCTGCTCTACCGCCGCCTTTACCGTCACAAACATTTGCTAGTATATTTACCAATTTTCCTGCCTGATATTTTGATGTTAAATTCTTATCTACTGCAACAACAAAGTTTACTTTATCATCATTAATTGAGGCAAATGCTATTACATAATTTTCTAGTTTATCTTTTGCATTATCAACTATTTGTTTTAAGTGATTCATATTTTCTGATTCTACAACAGTAGTTAATAATTTAACTCCATTAATTTCTTTAACTGAAGATAATAAACTATTTATTTCTGCATTAGCTATTTTTTGTTGCAAACTATCTTTTTCTTTAGTTAATTTTTTAAAATCATTTTGCAGGCTAGCTACTTTTTCTATAACTGTTGTTTCTTTAGATTTTGTCAATCTGCAAACTTCTTCTAAAGTATTATTTTGTTCCTGCAAGTATTTGTAAACAGCTTTACCCGTAATAGCTTCTATACGACGAACTCCAGCGGCAACTCCTGATTCAGAAATTATTTTAAACATTCCAACTTCTGAAGAATTGTTTGTATGCGTTCCTCCACAAAGTTCTACTGAGTAATCTCCTATTGATACGACACGAACTATTGAACCGTATTTTTCTCCGAATAATGCTTGTGCACCTAAAGCACGAGCTTCTGCTATTGGCATTTCACTTGTTCTTATTGGCAGTGACTCCCAAATTTTTTCATTGACTACTCTTTCTACTTGAGAAATTTCTTGTGGTGTTAAAGCTGTGAAATGTGTTATATCGAAACGTAATTTTTCATCAGTAACTAAGGAACCAGCTTGTTTTATATGTTTACCTACTAATTGTCTTAATACTTCATTTAATAAGTGGGTAGCTGTATGATTTTTCTCAATATCAAATCTATAAGTTACATCTATAGATAAATCATATTCATTATTTAATAATAACTGACCCTCAATAATTTTAAGGAAATGGATATGGCGTTTATCTGGTAATTTTTTAACATCAATAACTTTTGCTTTAAAATTATTACCAACAATACTTCCCCTATCTGCTACTTGCCCACCACTTTCTGCATAAAAAGGTGTTTTATCAAAAATAACTTTTACTACATCTTTATCACTATAAGAATTTAATATATTTTCTTCACTATCTATTATAGCTATTACTTTTGACTTAGAAACCTGGTTGCTATATCCAACAAATTCACTCTCACCTTGTATTTTAGAATATAAGTCTGACTGAACTTGCATAGATGAATCATCTTGACGCGAACTGCGAGCACGTTCTTTTTGTTTTTCCATTTCTTCTTCAAATCCTGCTATATCAACAGTAAGTCCGTATTCTTCTGCATATTCTTCAGTCAATTCAATAGGAAACCCAAATGTATCATATAGTTTAAAGACCTTTGCTCCTGGAATAACTTTGCTTGTATTTTGAACTTCTGCTACTATAGATTTTAAAATTGCTTCTCCTTCTTGCAGAGTTTCATGGAATCTTTCTTCTTCTTTTAATATTACATCTTGAACAAAATCAACAGATTTAGAAACTTCTGGATAATAATCAATCATAATTTCTGCAACAATTGGTGTCAGTTTGTACATAAATGCAGAGTTTAAATCTAAATATTTAGAATATCTTATAGCTCTACGAATTAAACGGCGTAAAATGTAACCACGTCCTTCATTAGATGGCATAGCACCATCTGAAATTGCAAATACTGCTGTTCTGATATGGTCAGCAATAACCTTAAAAGCTACATCTTGATTTTCATTACTTCTATAAGTTTTTCCAGAAATTTCTTCTATTTTACGAATAATAGGTATGAATAAATCAGTATCAAAATTTGTTGGCACATCTTGAATAACAGATGTAATACGTTCAAGTCCCATACCCGTATCTATATTTTTTGTAGGCAACTCTGTATAAGTTCCATCAGGATTATGATTATATTGACTGAATACTACATTCCAAACTTCAAGATAGCGTTCATTCTCTCCACCAGGATACATTTCACAAGCTGGTGCAGTATTGTCTGTTTCCTCTCCCCTGTCGTAAAATATTTCTGTATTAGGTCCTGAAGGGCCTTCTCCTATATCCCAAAAATTCCCTTCTATACGGATAATTCTTTCTTTTTCTAGACCTACTAAATCATGCCATATTCTATAAGCATCTTTATCTTCTGGATGAACAGTTACATACATTTTTTCTTTTTCTAAACCTAACCATTTTTCAGAAGTTAAAAATTCCCAAGCCCACAAAACAGCTTCTTCTTTAAAATAATCTCCGATAGAAAAATTACCTAACATTTCAAAAAATGTGTGATGGCGAGCTGTTTTTCCTACATTTTCAATATCGTTTGTACGAATTGATTTTTGTGAATTTGTAATTCTAGGTTTATCAGGAATTTCTCTACCGTCAAAATATTTTTTTAATGCTGCTACTCCAGAATTAATCCATAGTAAAGATGGGTCGTTATTTGGAACTAGTGATGCTCCGGGTTCAACCATGTGTTCTTTTTCTTCAAAAAAATCCAAAAACATTTTTCTAATTTGTGATGATGATAATTTTTTCATGCTATCTCTCCTTTTTATTAAAATATTTTTTAAAATTTAAAATTTAAAAATAAAAATCCTTGAACAAGAATTATCTTCTCGTTCAAGAACGCATATTTAACGTGGTACCACCTTTTTTCTAGCTTATAAAACCTACTCCAGTGTTGATAACGACTTTTCTGCCGACGAAATATATTCTTAGGTAGCAACTAACAAAAATATTAAGTCATTTTCAGCATCAGACTCTCTCTTATTAAATATTTTACTTTACTAGTATTCCTAAATTTCAAATTTATATGAAGTCATTATAATATATTCATATTAAATTTGTCAACTATTTTTTATTTTGTCTAATTTCATATTCAGCTTTTTTTTGCCAAAGCTCAAGATTATTTTTTAGAGTTTCAAAACCATACTTAAATTGAATAATATTCAAATTCTCATTATTTTTCCCTAAGATTTTTTTTCTATTCTTATTAAAGTTTAGGGAGGCATTTATTCTACCATCTCTAAATGATAAAACTTTTACTTCAATAATTTCTCCAACTTTCAAATAATAATTTATATCTACAATAAAACTATTATCTATTTCTGATATATGAATTAAACCTTGTGTACCGTCTTTTGTTTGAATAAAGGCTCCATAATGTTTGATTGCAGTAACTTTAGCCTTTATTATATCTCCGCTTCTATAAAATACCATTTCACACCTATTTTTACAGCTCTTTAATTCTGGCTACAACTTTTTCTACTGTAAAGCCGTATTCTTCGATTACTTTACTTGCTGGTGCCGAAGCTCCAAAAGTATCAATACCAATTACTAAACCGTCTAACCCTACATATTTATACCACAATGCTGTATTACCCATTTCAATAGCTACTCGACGACTAATAGATTTTGGTAATAATTCATTTTTATATTCTTGACTTTGTTCTTCAAATAATTCTACTGATGGCATACTTACCACACGCAGTTTCCAACCTTCTTTTTCTAACTCTTTTGCTGATTCAATAGCTAAATTAACTTCTGAACCTGTTGCAATAATAATTGTATCAAAATCTGTAGAAGTTTCATGAACTACATAAGCACCTTTTGCTACATTTTCAAAAGATGAATTTTCTAAAACAGGCAAGTTTTGACGAGTTAATACTAATGATGATGGTTTAGTATTTGATTTTTGAGCTAGATACCAAGCCGCTTGAGTTTCAGTTGCATCTGCTGGTCTAAATACATAAGAATTTGGAATTGTTCTTAAAGATGCTAAGTGTTCTATTGGTTCATGAGTTGGACCGTCTTCTCCTACTGCTATACTATCATGTGTAAATACATAAGTTACGGGTAAATTTTGTAAAGCAGAGAGTCTTAGTGCGGCCTTTAAGTAATCAGAGAATACGAAGAATGTCCCCCCAAAAACACGCACTCCCCTATGTAGAGCTAATCCATTTAAAATTGTCGCCATACCAAATTCACGAACACCAAATTGAATATTACGGAATAATCTATTTTCGTCATCTTGCAATCCTTCACCCTTAATAAATGTCATATTAGAATGAGAAAGATCTGCTGAACCTCCAAAAAATGTAGGTAATACATTAGCAATAGAATTTAAAGCATCTTGTGATGAATTTCTAGTTGCTTGTTGTTCTCCAACTTCTTTAAAATTAAAACTTGCTTTAGATAATTCCTCTATATCATTTCTTGATAGTGCTGCCTCTAATTCTTGAGCTAGTTCTGGATATTTAATTTTATATTCTTCATAAAGTTTAACCCAAGATGAGTATGCAACTAATCCACGATTTATTAAAGAATTTTGGAAATCTTCATAAACTGATGACGGAATTTCAAATGGTGCATGTTGCCAACCAATTTCTTTTTTAAATAAATTAGCTTCTTCTTCTCCAATAGGAGAACCATGTACAGAGTTTGTTCCTTGTTTATTAGGTGAACCAGCACCTATAATTGTTTTTACTTCTATTAGAGTTGGTTTGTTAGAAATTTTTGCTTGAGATATTGCTGAAGTAACTGCTGCAACATCTGAACCATCCTCTACTAATAATGTATTCCAGCCATAAGATTCGTAACGTTTACAAACATTTTCGCTAAAAGCGTCTTTAGTTTCTCCGTCTAAACAAATATCGTTCGAGTCATAAAGAACTATTAATTTTTCTAATTTTTGTAATCCTGCAAAAGAGGCTGTTTCAGAAGCAACACCCTCCATAATATCTCCATCACCACAAATTACATAAGTATAGTGATTAAATAATTCATATCCCTCTTTATTATATTTAGCCGCTAAAAATCTTTCTGCCAAAGCCATTCCTACTGCCGTAGATATTCCTTGTCCTAAAGGTCCTGTTGTTGCATCTACTCCTCTTGTGTGTCCGAACTCTGGATGCCCCGGTGTTTTAGAATTCCATTTACGAAAATTTTTAATTTCTTCTATTGATACATCTTCATAACCTGCTAAGTGAAGTAGTGCATACTGTAACATTGAACCATGTCCAGCAGATAATATAAATCTATCCCTATTTATCCAAGATGGATTTTTTGGATTTACCTTGATATGATTATTAAATAGTGCATAAGATAATGGAGCAGCTCCCATTACAATTCCTGGATGACCAGATTTAGCCTTATTAATAGCATCAATACCAAGAACTTTAATCGCATTTACTGATTGTTGTGACATTTACGTCCCTCCTAAAAATAATATTTATATAGTGATTTAATATTTACAATTCTATTCTTCCAGATATTGCCCTAGCTAAAGTTAGCTCATCAGCATAAACAATATCACTTCCAAAAGAAATTCCCTGCGCTATTCTTGTCACTTTTATATCTGTTGTTTTTAATATTTTAACTATAAAACTAGCCGTCCCTTCCCCCTCAGGAGATGAATTAGTTGCTAGTATAACCTCTTTAATATTTTCGTTTTTAACTCTGTGTAATAGTGATTTTAAATTTATATCAGCTGGTCCTATACCATCCATAGGAGAAATTACTCCATTTAAAATATGATATAATCCTCTATACTGCTCCATATTTTCCATAGCCATCAAATCTTGGTCGCTTTCGACAACACATATTATACTATTATCTCTGGATTTATCAGAACAGATATCACATACTTTGTTTTCGTTTAATCTTCCACATTCTGTACACTTGCAAAGATTATGTTTTAAATTTATTAGAGCTAATGCAAATTCTTCTATATCTTTGTCTTTCATTTTTAGTGTATGAAATGCTAATCTTATTGAAGTTTTTCTCCCTATACCAGGAAGTTTCATGTAATTATTTAACAAATCTAATATTGGTTTTGGATATTTCATACTTAAAGTCCTGGAATATTTAAACCGTTAGTAAATTTCCCTAAAGTTTCTTCTTTTAATCTATTTGATTTTTCTAAGGCGTCATTAACTGCAGTTATAACCATATCTTGTAACATATCTACATCTCCTGGATCTACAATTTCTTCTTTTATTATTATATCTAAAATTTTACCATCACCATTGGCTATAACTTTTACCATATCTCCTGATACAGTTCCTTCAACCGTTTTATCTTTAAGCCCCTCTTGAGCATCCATCATATCTTTTTGCATTTTTTGCATTTTACGCATCATCTGTTGCATATTTCCCATACCACGCATTTGTTTATCCCTCCTAAATTTTACCATAATGTAATTTTAGTTAAATTTCTTTATATTGTCAATGATTTTCATTTTTTCTTTTCACAAAGAAAACATTTATTTAATAGTATTATTTCTGAAATAACAGCTACTTTTCAACTATAATATCTGAAAATAAATTTTCTATTTTTAATGTATTTTCTTTTTTTTCTTCGACTAGACTTTCTTCTTCTAAATTTTCTTCTTTACTCATATTCATATTTTCTAATAAATATTCGTATTGTTCTTTTTGTAATATGTATATACTATATTCAACATCCAATAACTTAGAAAAAGAATTTTCTAAATAGTCCTTATATTTAGCATCCGAACTAACTTTAAAAATATCAAGTGAATTATTAAGAACAATTAAACCCCCATTTTTAGATGAAGATAAGAAGTCAGAATTTTTAAAAACATTACTTATATCACCATTAATAGTCGAACTTTCCTTAAGGATTTTTGAAAAAACATTTCTTGCATATATGGTGAATTTGTCGTTAGAATTTAAAATTAAATTTTCTATTTTTTTCCTATTAGGAATAAAGTAAGAGTCTAATTTTTCAATTCCTTCATCTTCAACATCGTTTTTTTCTACAACATCATCTATATTTTTTGAATTTGTATTTATACTAGCAAGATTTATATTATTAAGTTTTTCTTCTAAGTCTTGTATTCTTTTTTCTAATAGCTCTATTTTAGAATTATCTAACTTCTTATTTTCCATTTTTTCAGCAGGTGTTTGACACATTTTTATTATACATATCTGCATATAACTAATATATTCTGTTGAAAATCTTATATTATTTTCTGCACTCGCTAATTCTTCTATGTTTTTGTAAATTCTTTCAGTTGAAATATTTTTTAATACTTCAGCAAGTTCTTCAACCCTATATTCACAAAAATCTTTATTATTAATATTCTTATAAATTATTATATCTCTTGATACATTTATTAAGTCGCTAAGTAATAATTTTGTATCCTTGCCTAATTCTAGAAATTTAGAATATTCTAAAAGTGCTTGTGAGCTATTATTTTCCAATATTAATCTATAAAAATTAAGTATTTCTTCTTCCCCTACTGATGAGGTTAGGGCTAAGATATCAGATAGTGAAATTTTTTCTAAATTATAATTAGATGCTTGCTCCAATATTCCTATTGCATCACGAAGTCCGCCCTTGGCTACCTGTGCTATTTTTATTAAGGCATCTTTTTCTGCTCTTATATTTTCTTTTTCAGCTATATAATTTAATCTTTCTACAAGTTCAGCCTGACTTATATTTTTAAATTCAAATTTTTGACACCTTGACAAGATAGTTGCAGGTATTTTATGTATTTCCGTAGTTGCTAAAATAAAAATTATGTGGGCAGGTGGTTCTTCTAAAGTTTTTAATAGGGCGTTAAAAGCTGAGGTAGTTAGCATATGAACTTCATCAATTATATATACTTTGTATTTGCTTTGAGTTGGTGAAAACTTAATAGCTTCTTTTAAATCACGAATTTCATCAACCCCGTTATTACTTGCAGCGTCAATTTCTATAATATCAACACTATCGCTTAAATATTCTGCATTATTATTCACTTCATTTGCAAATATTTTTGCCAAAGAAGTTTTACCCGTTCCTCTCGAACCATAAAAAATATAAGCGTGGGCAATTTTTTTTTGAACTATGGCACTTTGCAGTACCGAAACAACATGTTTTTGACCTACTACATCAGAAAAAGTTTGTGGTCTATATTTTCTATATAATGATTTAAACATACATACCTCCAATTCTATATAATTATATCATAAGTAGCTAAATTTAAAAACACAATTATAACCAAGATATTTTTGTATAAGTAGTAGCCATAATATTTGTTTGACTATATCATTTTAAAGTTATATAATTATTTTAAATTTTTTATGTCATATTTTAAGGAGAAATTGTATGAAAGCAGTTATTGTCGGTGGCGGAAAAGTTGGTAATCTACTTTGTGAAGAATTATCAGCTAGCTACAGCGAATTAACATTAATAGAAACAAATGAAAAATTAGTTCAAAAAATAATTGAACTTTATGATATTCAGGGCATAGCCGGCAACGGTGCTAACTATAATATATTAGAAGAAGCAGAAGCAGGTAAAGCCGATATGTTTATAGCTGTTACAGCAAGTGATGAAATAAATATTATTTCTTGCATTACAGCGAAACAAATGGGAGCTAAATATACCATTGCTAGAATTAGAAATCCTGAATATACAAAAACAAAAGAATTTTTAAAAAATTCTTTGGGAATAGACTTAATGTTAAACCCTGAATACGAAGCTGCAAAACAAATTAACTATATGCTAAAATATCCTTC
This sequence comes from Gemella sp. zg-1178, assembly GCF_018790995.1. Taxonomy (NCBI): domain Bacteria; kingdom Bacillati; phylum Bacillota; class Bacilli; order Caryophanales; family Gemellaceae; genus Gemella; species Gemella sp. zg-1178. The sequence goes on along the minus strand of NZ_JAHKEI010000001.1, from coordinate 20,608 downwards.
TGCAAATAAAATAGAAATTTTTTATAAAGACAAGGTTAAGATGATTGAAGTTACTATTGAAGAGGGAAGTGTTCTAAATAATATCTCACTTATAGACAGTAAAAAAATTATTGATTTTCCTGCTTTAGTATGTCTTGTAGAAAGAAAAGAAGAAGTTATAGTTCCTAAGGGAGATTATATTTTTAAAGTTGGTGATAGAGTTCACATCACAGCTGATGAAAAACACTTAAAACAATTTTATAAATTACTAGGAAAAAAAGATAATATTAACAATAAAATTTCATCATCTCTAATTATTGGTTCTGGTAAATTAACTCATTATCTTATTGATTTACTAAGAGAAGGAAATATTTATATTAAAAATGTAGAAATTAATATAGAAAAAGCAAATAAAATCAGTGCTTGTTATCCAGATATAGATGTTATATTAGCAGATGGTAGCGATAGAGATGTCTTAATAGAAGAAGGTATAGAAACATTTGATAGCTGCATTGCTCTTACAGGACTAGACGAAGAAAATATTATTATTAGCCTTTATGCAAAAAAATTAGGAGTATCCAAAGCCATAGCCAAGATTAATAGAAATTCTCTGACGCAAATAGCTGAAGATATTGGTTTGTATTCTTACATCACACCAAAAAGAATTGTGGGAGATATTATTGCAAAACATAGTAAATCTTTACAATGTAGTAAGGATTCCCTAATAGAAAATATCTATAAAATTGCTAACAATCAAGTTGAATTAATAGAATTTAAAGTTAGTGAAAATAGCAAAATTACAAATATAGCACTAAAAGATTTGAATTTAAACAGTAATATTCTTATTGCTTTTATTATCAGAAATAATAAACTTATCTTCCCTAACGGTTATGACATAATAGCTCCAAATGATAATATAGTAATAGTAAACTATAAACAAAATATTAAAGAACTTGATGACATTTTAATAAAAGGAGATAAGTGATGAATTATAGAATTATATCTTTTGTTCTTGCTAAGGTTCTTAAAATTTTATCTATATTTCTATTATTTCCAACTCTATGTAGCGTCATATATAAAGAAAATTTTAATATTACCCTATCTTTTATTTACACAATAATTATTACAATACTTATTTCATATATATTTTTATTCCTTGCAAATCAAAAACAAATGAAAAAAAATTTCTACACAAAGGAAGGTTTAGTTATAGTCGCTATAACTTGGATAATATATTCCTTGTTGGGTTCACTACCTTTCATTTTTTCAAATTCTATTACTAATTTTATAGACGCTTTTTTTGAAACTGTCAGTGGTTTTACTACTACTGGTTCTTCTATAATAAATGATATAGAAATATTACCTAAGAGTATATTATTTTGGAGAAGCATGACCCATTTTATTGGCGGTATGGGAGTAATAGTATTTGCTCTAGCAGTCTTACCCCACTCTCCTCATAATATACATATTATGAAAGCAGAAGTAGCAGGACCCATGTTTGGTAAAGTAGTTTCTTCTATAAAAAATACAGCTATTTATCTATATTCAATATATATAGGCTTGTCAATAATTATGTTTATTCTATTGATGTTCTCAGGTATCGGCATATTTGAAAGTATAAACTTAACATTTTCTACTGCTGGAACTGGAGGATTTTCTACTAAAAACTCCGGAATATCATACTATAATAACGACTATGTTACTAGCATAATAACAATATTTATGATTATCTTTTCACTTAATCTAAATTTGATATATATAATTATAGTAAAAAAATATTTTAAAGCCTTAAAAAATGAAGAACTAAAATTATTTTTAATAATTATTTTACTAGCTACGATAGCCATATTCATTAATATATACTATACTGCAAATCTGCCTAATGAAAGACTACTAGATGTTTTATTTACAGTAAGTTCTATAATTTCAACCACAGGTTTTACTTATTTAGACTTTAGTAACTGGACAATGTTTTCACAAATAATTATTTTATTTTTAATGATTTGTGGTGGTGCTGGTGGTACTGCAGGTGGACTTAAAATTCCAAGAATAATGTTTATGATAAAAAATACAAAGAATTACATAAAAAAATGTATTAATCCAAACAAAGTAATTTCATTAAAAATTGATAATAAAGTTATTAATGATACAAGTGAAATTTCAAATTATATTGTACTGTACATAATTGTATTTTCTATATTTTCTATTTTATTATCTTTTCAACTAAATGATTTTGAAGAAGTTTTTTCAGCTATCTTAACTACCTTAAATAATGTTGGACCTGGATTTAATAAATTTGGACCAATGGAAAATTTTTCTAGCATTCCATATTTTTCAAAGATAATATTATCTATGTCTATGTTACTAGGACGGTTAGAAATTATTCCATTTATAGTTTTACTATCTTCACAAACTTGGAGAAAAAAAAGAGCAAAACAAAAAAGAGTTTAAAGGTTAAACTCTTTTTTGTTTTTATATAATATTTTTTGTATTATAAATTTTTTAGAAATATTTATATTACTTTTGGGATAAGTCTACTTTATCAAGCGGTATTAATTTTGTTTTATATTTTATTTTATGATATATGTAGAAGAATAAAAATACAGGAACTCCCATATATGTTGTAAGAATTGAACCCCAATCAACGATACCTTGAGTTATTAATTGTGTATCTTGACCAATAATAACAACGATACATAATATTAGTGCTAAAATAGGACCAACGGGAAACCACTTAGCCCTGTATTTTAAACCTGCTAATTGTTTACCTTGTTTTATGTAAGCTCTTCTAAATCTATAATGACTTATGGCTATACCCAACCAAGCTATAAATCCAGTAAGACCACTAGCCGCAACAATATAAACATAAGCATTTGCACTTGTTAATTGAATTAAGAAAACTAAAACAACAACTATTGTTGTTCCTAGCAATGAATTAATCGGTGTTCCTTGTTTATTTAATTTTGAAAAAATATCAAAGGCTTGTTTTTCTTTACTCATAGCATAAAGCATACGAGTAGAAGCATACATGCCAGAATTTCCTGCAGATAATATAGAAGTTAAAATTACTGCATTCATTACACTAGCTGCAAAAGCAAAACCTGCATTTTTAAAAACAATAGTGAAAGGAGATTTTGCTATTTCTTCGCTACTAGCTGCTCCTAATAAGTCTTCAGAAGTATAAGGAATTAATAAGCCTATAACTAATATTGCTAAAACATAAAAAATTAATATTCTCCAGAATACTTGTTTTACTGCTTTAGGAATAGTTTTTTCTGGATTTTCACTTTCTCCTGCAGTAACACCTATTAATTCTGTTCCTTGGAAAGAATACCCTGCTATTAAGAATACTCCTAAGGCCGCTAACATTTTACTAGAAGTTGATGTATCAGTCCCAACAAAAGGCGCTTCTCCTAATGTAAAGTTAGAAAAACCAACATAGCCTCCTCCCATAATTCCAAAAATTGTAAGACAACCAATAATTAAAAATATAATAACAGTAATTACTTTAATAAGGGCAAACCAATATTCACTCTCTCCATAAACTTTTACACTTAAAGAATTTAGTATAATGATAATTAATAAAAATATAATACTCCATATCCAGCTTGGTAAAATTCTCATAGGTTCCCAATAACTAACAGCTAGGGAAGATAGTTCTATATCAGCGGCAACCGTAATAACCCAGTTAAACCAATAATTCCAACCTAGTGCAAAACCTAAAGACGGGTCAACATAACGAGTTGCGTAAGTACTAAATGAACCAGTAGTTGGTAAATATGTTGCCATCTCTCCTAGAGATGTCATTAAAAAATAAACCATTAGACCTATACACAGGTAGGATAATAAAGCTCCACCAGGTCCAGCACTGCTGATGGCTTGTCCACTAGTCATGAATAAACCACTTCCTATACAACCACCTATGGCTATCATGGTAATATGTCTTGATTTAAGACTTCTTTTAATATTTGATTCGTTTTTTGTCATAAAGACCTCCTAAAAAATAAAATGCACAACCAAATAGCTAGAGTTGTGCATAAAAACACCCCTCTAAAAGTCAGTAGCTCAACATAGCTTTAGCTATGACAGTTCTATACCTATTAAGTATAGCCCCAACAATATCTGCGTAGTAACAAATATCATTTCGGCGAAAATTCCTTTCGGCACACCTAAACAAGTTCTACACTCTACTTATGCCTACTAATAAAGTTCGCGACCTCCACCTCACCTTTAGTGAGGTGTTATTTAATTGTTGCTTATATTATAATTTTAAATATAATACTTGTCAAGTTATTTATTATTTATTTTTTCTCCAATAACTCACTATTCCACTAAAAGTAATTAGTATAATAAAGAAGATAAATAAATAATTTTTTAGAGAAAAATATTTTTCTGTCTTATTGCTGATTATCTCTAATTTTTTCTCTATATTATTTAATTTTTTTGGATTTTCATTATAGAATTTTAATTCATCCTGTTTATCCTTGTCTACCTTAGATCCAACAAGTGATAAATAATATAAATATTTTAAGTCTACCAAAGAACTAATATCACTAACCTGAGTATTGTTAATTGACAAACTTGCCAAATTCTCTACTGATTTTAAATTTGAAATATCTCTTAATTCTAAATTATCATTTAAAACAATTCTTTGTAATTTTAATTTATTATCTAATGATGAAATATCTTTTATATTATTTTTCTCAGCAGTAAATTCTTCAAGATTTGCTAAATTTTTTAAAGCTGAAATATCTGTAATATTATTTTTATCAAGATAAAGAATTTTTAAATTAGATAAATTTTTTAGGGGAGATAAATCTTTTATTTGATTATCTTCTGCATACAAAACTTCTAATTGATTGGCATTATCTAAAAAAGAAATATTATCCAAACCCATTTTAGAAATTTTTAAAACTCTTAATGATGACAAATTAACATCCTTAGTTAATTCATTTTTTAAAATACCATTAGATGATATGTCTAATTCTTCTAAAGAAACGTTAGGGATAAAATCTAAATTTGATATAGTATTTCTACTGATAGCAAGCTTTTTTAATTGTAATAAATTTGCTAACTTATCAGCAACCTTAATTTTATTATTATTCAAATTTAAATCTTTTAAGTATTTTAAATTTGATATTGGTGTAATGTCTTCAATAAAATTATTTGATAAATTTAAACTAGTTAAGTTAATAGCATATTCTAAACCTTCTAAAGAAAATATATTAGCCCAAGATAAAGTCAAGCTTGTAAATTCAGTCATCATTTTTTTAGTTAAAATATTTCCCCTATAATTCTTATCAATATGGAATTTATAATGTTCCAGAAGGGCTTCTTTTAAGTTTAAATCTCTAAAGATTACCTCTTCTGTTTTATCTTCTTGATTAGCGTTTGGAAAAGGAATGTAGTTGCCTAATGCATAGCTATTATTAGGTATAAGTAAAATAAATGCAATAGTTGATGCTAATATAATTTTTTTAATTTTACTCATAGTATTTTTCCTTTCTGAATATAATATTTTTAAGATAATTTTTTGTATAAACAAAACTACAAGCCGCCAAAGGAATTAAAAATACAAAATATGGGAAAATATACCTACTCTTTGCTTCCCATATTATATGAAAAATACTACCACCAATAAAAGATATGGGAATAAATAAATATAATTCATCTCTTCTTTTAAAAATAATTATTGAAAAAATTAAAGTGAATAGGTAAATAAATAACTGAAAAACTTTCATAAGATAAAATAATATCTTGGATAAATTACCAAAATATATTTGTTCAACAATTTTATTTTTTACCCTTAATAAAAATGTAGAATTATCTTCAATAGATTTTTGCGGAGCCGTAATAAGTAAACTCTGAAAAGTTGGATCTATAAATTGACTTTCATATTTTCTACTATAAAAATCATAAGCATAGCTAGGATTATTTTTAAAAACTGCTAGACGTTGTTTAATAGATTTTTTTGAAATTTCAACTATTTTACTATTATCATAATTTTCTTCTGTCATAATATCATAATTAAACCCATTAAAGAAGCCAGCTTCTCTATCACCTTCCTGCATACCCATAGCTACCCAAGTTATTTTATTTACACCCTGTGGTATATCTTTTTGTGATACTGTCTGATAGTAATTTATTATGATACTTTTAAAAGATAGCATAAAAAATATTGAATATATAATAAACAAAAATAATTTTTTATCAATTTTTTTAATTAAATATATGGTTAAAACTGAGAAAATAGATAGTAAATTTATTAAATTATTACCGATAAATAAAATTGCTATGTTAATACTTATTATAGCTATAATAAGATTGTACCAAAATCCTTCTTTTAGGTATTTTATAATATTATAAAAAGATAATAATGCTAAAAACATACCAGGTAAAATACCATATAAAAATGAAACATAAAATATTAGAGGAAAACACACAGCTGATAATATCACCGTAATATAATTTATTTCTTTATTTTTAAATAGTATATCTGCAATTTTATATAACATAAATACTATATAGCTTATTGAAAAACACTGCATAATATATAAAATAAATGTAGTCATACCGAATAAAGATAATATTATTTGAAATAAAAATACTGTTGTTATCTGATGAGAATATATGTATAAATAATTATTTCCCCTATCTAATCCTGTATAATTATCTCTGATAAAATTTTTGGCTTGGGCAATAACATTAAAGGGGTCAAACTGCACATAATCTCTTCTTAGAATCGCAAATAATAAACTAAGAATAAACATATATATCATAACTAATAATACTAATCTTTTTATATTAATAACTTTCTGTAAATATTTACTAAAAATTAATATAACTATACTGAACACTATTAATAAAATAATATTCACAATAGCATTATCATTTTTATAATATAAAATTTCCTGATAGTATTTAGGAAATACTGCTGTTTTAGTAAATACTAATATAGAATTAATAGTCATAAGTAGAAAAAATATACTTGCTACAATTTTTATCAAGATATTACTTAGTAATTCTTTTTTCATCTTTCACCTAACTATTTATTTAAGAATTTTTCTATAATAAAGCGTGGTCTTTCTTTAGTTTCTAGGTAGATTTTACCAATATATTCTCCTACAATACCTAAAGACATCATAATCATACCACCGATAAACCATAGAGATATCATTAAACTTGGCCAGCCCTTACTCACATCGCTAAAGACAAAACTTACTAAGCTATATACAAACACTAATATTGCAACAAAAATCATTAAAAATCCTGAAATTGTAATAAATCTTATTAATTTTACTGACAATGAAGTAATACCTTCAAAGGCAAAAGCCAACATCTTAGACAAGGGATATTTACTTTCTCCTGCAAAACGTTCTGAACGCTCATAGGTAACTATATCTGTCTTGTACCCTATCATAGGAACAAGACCTCTTAAAAATAAATTAACTTCTTTAAATTCTGATAATCCCTCTAATGCACGTTTGCTCATTAATCTGTAATCAGCATGATTGAAAACAGTATTAGCTCCTAGTTTCCCCATAAGTTTGTAAAAAGCTTCTGCTGTAAATCTTTTGAAAAATGTATCTGTTGTTCTGACCGAACGAACTCCGTATACAATATCACAACCAGATAAATATTTTTTCGTCATTTTATCCATAGCATCTATATCATCTTGCAAATCAGCATCCATAGAAATACAAACATCACAGCAAGATTTGACCGTCATAAGTCCTGCTAGCAAGGCGTTTTGGTGTCCTCTATTTCTACTAAGGTTTATACCACTAAATAATTCATCTTCCTTGTGCAAGTCTTCAATAATTTGCCAAGTTTCATCAGCAGAACCGTCATTTACAAAAACTATCCGACTATCTTCTGATATTAAATTTTCAGCAATCATATTATTAATTTTTACTTTTATTCTTTTTGATGTTTCTAATAATACATCTTCTTCATTATAGCACGGTATTACTACATATAATTTTTTTGACATATTTATTATTAACCTCTATTCTTTATTTTTTACTACTGGCTTTATTTATTCTATTCAATAAAGCCTTATTTTTATCAGTTTCTTTTAATTTTAAAATATAAATTTCTTCAATATTTTCAATATCACATTCTCTTAAGATATTATACAAATTTTTATTGGCTTCTTCAATATTTTCTTCATCTTCTGCAAGATATTTGACCTTAAAAGGTGTATCTTTTAATAAATTTTTATATTTCTTATAAGTTATTAGTGCAAACTTATTATTTTTTAATCTAAGTTTTTCTAAAATATTTTCTAACTTTTCATCTACTATAATTAAATCTCCATTAGTAGAATAATGACGATATTTCATTCCTGGTGATGCAGGTTTTTCCATATTATTTTCCTTATTATAAACTATATTACCTTCACCTAAAAGTTTTTCTATATCTTTTAAAGTTATACTGCCAGGTCTTGCTACTACAAAGGGAAATTTTGTACAGTCTATAACTGTACTTTCTAGTCCTATATGAGAGTCATTTCCCTTAATGATTACATCAATCTTATTATTCAAATCATTATAGACGTGTTCAAATTTTGTTGGAGATGGTTTGCCACTTATATTAGCACTAGGTGCGGCGAGTAATAATTTTGTATGTTTTAATATTTTTCTAGCAATATTATCATTTGGCATTCTTATAGCTAGAGTATCTAAACCTGCTCTGACGCTTTTAGATATTAAGTTTTTATTTTTTAAGGCTAGTATCAAAGTCATGGGACCAGGCCAAAAATTATCAATTAATTTTTTTACATAGGCGTTATCAATTTCAACTATAGGACTTACTTGAGATATCTTATAAAAATGTACTATCAAGGGATTATCACTAGGTCTGCCCTTGGCCAAATAAATTTTTTTTACTGCATCTTCACTGCTTGCATCAGCACTAAGACCATATACGGTTTCTGTCGGTATAGCTATCAATTTATTATCTAAATAGTATTCTTGTAATTTTTTAAATATCTCTTCATCACTATTATTTCTTAAATCTATTATCTCAGTTTTCATAAAATTCTCCATAATAAATTCTATATTATATATATAGTAATAGTTATTAAAAATATTATTATATAGGCTAAAATATCATATTTTTTATATTTGAGTTGCTTATATTTACTTCTTTTTTTATTCGGATCATATCCTCTTACTTCCATAGCTGTTGCAAGTTCATCTGCTCTTTTTAAAGTAGCTACGAAAATAGGAACTAGGATAGGAATAAAGTTTTTTATTTTATTTATCATACCCTTAGCATTAATATTAGCCCCTCTTGATACTTGGGCATTAATTATGCGATTTGTTTCTTCAGAAATAGTTGGAATAAATCTTAAACATATTGAAATTAGAAGGGCAAAAGATGAAATGGGCAATCCTACTTTATTCAAAAAGTTTAAACTTTTTTCTATGCCATGTGTTATTTCATTTGATGAGCAAGTTATCGTAAAAATTACCATCCAAGCAACAACTAAAAAAAATCTTACACTTATTAGTATTATACTTATTACTGCTCCTGTGTAAATATTAAAACCCAATATAGAAATAAGTATATTCCCTTGGCTATTAAATACTAAATGAATAAGTGATGTAAATATTATCAAGATTAGAACTAATTTAAAACTTGCTAATAGATATACAAACTTAATTTTTGAATAATATTTAACAAGTAATAAAATAAAAAATAATATTGAAAATTCTATAATGCTACTAGCTAAAAAAATATTTATTAAATAAACAATCGAAAAAAATAATTTTACTCTCGGGTCTAAATTATGAATTATTGTATTCATAGGAATATATTTATTAGTAAAATAATTACTCATTATAAGAACCCACCCTGCTGTACAAGTCTTGAATTAAATCTTCATAATTATAGTGTATCTTAGAAAGTTTTAGTCCCCTATCCATAATTTTTTTTTGAAATTTTATCATCTCGGGAGCTTGTAAACTATATTTATTATTTTCTATTATCTTTATAAAATATTCTTTATCATCAATATCTTCTACAATTTTTCCACTTTCCATTATCACTATATGATTGGCATATTCTAAAACGTACTCCATATTATGAGTTACTAAAATAATAGTTATCTTTTCTTTTTTGTAAATATCTGCTATTAATTCCATGAACTCACTTTTACTTTTAAAGTCTAAACCAATAGTCGGTTCATCTAAGACTAAAACTTTTGGATTAAGAGCTAAAACTCCACATAAAGCCACCTTCCTCATTTCTCCTCCAGATAATTCAAAAGGCGACCTCTCCAGATAAGTTTCATCTAAACCTACTAATTTTATTAAATCTTTTGCTTTTGCAATAGCTTCCTTTTCTGATAAACCGTAATTTATCGAACCATATATAATATCTTTTAAAACACTTGTTTCAAAAAGTTGTTGTTCTGAAAATTGAAAAAGTACCGCAATATTTTTTCTAATATCAACTAGATTATTTTCTAACAATTTTCTAGCTTTTCCTTTTTTATTTTTTTCTAATATTAAATCACCTATTTTTACAAAACCACTATCTGCCAAAACAAGCCCATTAATATGTTCAATTAAAGTTGATTTGCCACTACCAGTTTTTCCTACTATTGCTGTAAAACTATTATCTTTTATTTTTAAATTTATATTTTTTAAAACTTTATTTTCATAAGGAGTTTTTGCATTATAAGTAAAATTTACCTTGTTAAATTCAATTTGCATAATTTACTTATAGTCACCTCCATATTATCATTCACATCAAAAATATTATTATTAATATACTTACTTAAATCTTGCTTTAATCTGTATAAAAAAGGAATTTTTAAAGAATATTTTTTTAGTAAATTAATATTTTTAAATATTTCTGCTGCATTAGTTTTCTGAATTAACGCCCCATTATTCATTAATATAACACTATCACTATATACTAATTCTTCTACATCGTGGCTTATAGATATTATCGTTATATTGTGGTTTACATTTATTTTTTTTAGATATTTTAATATTTTTTCTCTAGCCTCTGGGTCTAACATACTACTCGCTTCATCTAAAATCAATATTTTAGGTTTTAATGCTAAGGCTGAGGCTATGGCAACACGTTGTTTTTGTCCACCAGATAAATCTTTGGGTTCTTTTTTTCTAAAATCCTTCATATCTACTACATCTAATACTTCAGAAATAATCTTATCCATAAGCTTACTGTCAATATTTCTATTTTCCAAACCAAATGCTATATCTTCTTCAACTGTTGCTCCCACAAATTGATTATCAGGATTTTGAAAAACTATAGCGATATTATTTCTTATATATTCTAAATTTTCTCTACTATAAATTTTATTATCCAAACAAATTTGCCCACTATTTTTTTCGTACTGAGCTGTTATTAACTTAGCTATCGTAGATTTGCCACTCCCGTTATTTCCTAATATACTTACCCACTCACCCTTAGAAATTTCAAAAGAAATATTTTTTAATACTTCTATATTTGTATTTGGATATGTAAAAGATACATCTTCAAATTTTAGCATTACTTTTCTCCCAAAAGATATTCCACTTATTATAACATATATAAATGTAAATGACTAGAAATATAAAAACAAGTAAACTTTATAAAAGTCTACTTGTTTAATTTTATATCATTTGAATTTTATACATTCTATAAACTAATATTAAAAATAAAATTAATAATATTAATACTATAAAATAATATTTATAATTTTTCATTTTTAAATTGAACCTGTTAGTTTTTTCTCTAATATATTTCTTAAATGTTCACAAACTCTAGTAAAGTGTGTAATTAAATCAATATAAACTACCCCAGCTGGAATATCACATTCTCCTGCTTTCATACGGTTAGTATGTCCCTTACGGGCAGATTTTTCTAATGAATAAACCTTATCACAAATTGCTAAAGCCTCACTTGCTACTATATTATTATTTTCTTCCAAACTTTTTACAGTAAGTTCAAGCATTCTTACTGATTGTTCATACATTTCTTGAACTTCTTTTTTTGCAGTATCTGAAAAATTTATATTTTTTCTGATTTGATAATTTACAGATTCAACTATATCTTTGGCATGGTCTCCTATTCTTTCTATGTCACGTGTACTATCTAGTAAATTAGAGGCTTCTGTACCTTCTTTTGGACTTAATTTTTCCCTGAATAATAGAGTTAAATAATTTGTCATTTCCTCATCAATAGAATTAATAGCTTCTTCATAAGTATTACCTTTCTCATTAAGTTTTGCATCTCTACTAAAGAAATATTTAACCGAATTTTCTAAACTTTTTCTTGATAGTAATAACATATCAACAAACTCTTTTTTTACTTGCCCTAATGCTACTGTAGGTGCACTTGTTATTAAAGTTTTTTCAAGAAGTAGAGGTTTATATTTTATAACTTCATCTTCACCAGGTATAAGTTTAGTTACCGTAGTAGCTAATAACCAAATGAAAGGAAATTGTAAAATTGTATTAAATATGTTAAAGGTACCATGAGCAAAAGCTATTGATAATTTAGGATTTAGACCTAAAGCGTTTTGTACATAATTAATAAAAGCTGTATATGGAGCTAATAAAACAAGACAAATAATAGTCCCAATAACATTAAATAGTACATGAGATGCCGCAACACTCTTTGCTGCTAAATTAGAACCAATGACTGCAAGAACTGCTGTAATTGTAGTACCAATATTATCTCCAAACAAAACAGGTAAAGCCGCGTCTAATGGTATAGAGTTATCAGCATATAAATTTTGTAATATAGCTATTGTCGTTGATGATGATTGAATAATAATAGTTAATATAGTACCTACTAATACTCCATAAAATGCACTATCACCAATCCAGTTAAAAACATCTATAAACCATGACATTTCTTTCATTGGCTTCATTGCACTAGACATCAATTTCAAAGCATAAAAAATCCCACCAAAACCAAATAAAATACGACCAAAACTATTAATCATTTTATTTCGTGTGAAAAATAAAAGGGCTGCTCCTAAAAAAATAATTGGTAATGAATATTTAGAAATATTAAAACCAATAATAAATGAAGTTACTGTTGTCCCAATATTAGCCCCCATAACAATACCAATAGCCTGTTTTAATTTAAGAAGCCCTGCTGAAACCAAACTTACCGTAATTACCGTTGTTCCAGAACTTGATTGAATTAATATTGTTACAAAAATACCTGCTAAAACTCCTCTAAATGGTGTGGATGTGTATCTGTCTAAGACATTACGTATCTTGTCTCCAGCAACTAATTGAAGTCCATCCCCCATATATTTAATGCTGAATAAAAATAGACCTAAACCTCCAAAGAAAGTAAATAAAATTTCTTGCCATATAGATGACATAAATTGTCCTCCTAAATTATAAATATGTATTTATCATTGATAAATACTCTTAAATTATATCAAATATAAATTTCAAAAACAACCATATACAAAACTATAATTCAAAATATTTATAAAGTTTAAAAATTTTTATTTAGAATAAATTTTTTTAATAAAATTATTTGGATAAAATTTAATTTTAAAATAATTTATTTTTAATTTTAACTTCTTCTACTAGATTTTAAATTTTAAATATTTCTCACTGAGTGTTTTAAAAAATAATTTAAAATATAAAATTTTACTTGTATTAGCAAATTTTTATTTTTATCTAACCGTATAATTTTACAAATAAAAAAAGACACTTTAAAAGTGTCTTTCTATAAGGTGGATACCGGATTTGAACCGGTGATCAAGGTTTTGCAGACCCATGCCTTACCACTTGGCTAATCCACCAGCATATAAATTCTAAATGGGGCGGCTGACGGGAATCGAACCCGCGTATGTCGGAACCACAATCCGATGCGTTAACCACTTCGCCACAGCCGCCATGTCTTAGAACATATATATTATATATTTTTTGTTTTATCTTGTCAATAGTTTATAATATTTTTACACCGAGTGCCTGCAAATACTCTTTTAGCGTCTTATTTACAAGCTCTTTGTTACTTGCAGTTGCTTCTAAATCAACCCTTATTTCTATATCTTTATGGTAGCTTTGCGTTAAAACTATATTGCTTAAAACACAAATATTAGAAACTAAGCCGCAAAATTCTACTTCCTTATATTGACTTTTAGAAATATACTTAGCCAAGTCTATACTCCCAAAACTTTCTTTTTCAAAAATTCTTTTTGCTTGATTTAAATATTGATTTATATGACCATGTACCTGATGACCCTCTGTATCTTTTTTACAATGCTCAACAGGAATATGTTTTCCTTCTCTAGTCTCAAAATAATCTTCTTTATGAGTGTCTAATGTAAATATTATATCTTGATTTTTTTCTAAATAATCTTTTATTTTATTTTCTATTACTGCTTCTATTTTTTCAGCTTCTGAAAATCCTAAACTACCGTCGACAAAATCTTTTTGGTAATCAACAACTACCAATAATTTTTCACTTGTTTTATTTTTAATATTGTATTTAATAAATATAAATAGAGTTAAGACAAAAATTATTGCAGATGAAATTATTAAAGATTCATCAAGCATTCTAATATTTCTATAATTTATTAATATTAAAATATTTACAATAATAATTAGCAATAAAAATGTAATTATAAATTTTAATTTAGCTTTTAATTCTAAGAAAAATTCTTTTTTACCTAGTTTCTTGTACAAAATATATATTAATAAACCTGTTGCTACTAAAAGAACTAATATTATACCGTATCTATGCAATAAAAAGAATACATGCTTCCAACTTGGACCCAATATATAACCCATAGTTATAAAAGTAAATACCCAGAGAATACCACCAAAAGTTGAATAAATATGAAATTTTTTAGCATCAATTCTTGAAATACCAGAAAAATAACCCAGTATATGTCTAACTCCTGGCAGATAATAAGCAATAATTATTACAATATTTCCATACTTATTAAAAAATTTATTGGCTTCTGTCATTCTTGACTTGGTTAAACCGATATAAGAACCGTACTTGTCAATAGCCTTTGTACCTAATCTTCTTCCTATTTCATAAGATAACTGCATACCTATAATAGTTCCCAAGGAGCCAGAAATTATCATAAATAAATAATTTGCGTGTCCGTAATAACCCATAACTCCAGCTAGAACCATCATTGTTTCTCCTGGTATAGGCAGAGCAACAAATTCTAATATTAATGAAACAAATAATATTAAATAAACATGTTCTGTTAATAATCTAAATAATGTTTCTTCCATTAATTTGTTACACCTCTCCAAAGAATTTTACTGTCTTTAAAAATTAAAATATTAACTTATTATATAATATTTAAAATTCAAAAGCAACCTTACTTGTTTACTAAAAATAGCTAAGCAAAATTTAAAAATTAATTTTTACTTTCTAAGTTATTTTATCTAATCAATTATAAATATACTTTAAATAAAAATATTCGAGCTTTATTAAGTAAAATTAAAAAAATTTATTTTTAGAAATCAAGCTGATAAAAAAACAAAAAATATTTAGCGTGAATTTTTTATCCACGCCAAATATTCTTATTATAAATTATTTAAACTAAGTATTCTTTCTTTCACAGTGTTAAACTGTTCTTGATACATAATTTGTTTTTCTTTTTCTTTATTCACCACAGCTTCTGGTGCAGATGAAACAAATTTTTCATTAGATAATTTTTTATTTACTAAATCTAATTCTTTTTGTAATTTTTCTAGTTCTTTTTCTAAACGTTCTTTTTCTTTGTCAATATCTATTAAGTCTGCTAGAGAAACATAAATTTCTAAATTAGGGAGTATTCTACTAATATCTGTTTCTAGTATATTTATTTCTTTTTCGATAATCAATTCACTCGGTTTAGCAAATTTTTCTAAATATACACTACCACTTAGTAAAATATCTTTTATTTCCTCGTTCAAATATTTAATTTTAATAGGTATTTCTCTTGACATTGGTGCATTAACTTCACTTCGTATGTTACGAACTGCTGTTATTAAATCTTGAATTAACTGCATATCTGCTTTTTCTTTTTCAAATATTAATTCTTCTTTTACTTCTGCAAATTGTGAAGTTACGATACTTTCTCCAGTATGTGGTATGTGCTGCCAAATTTCTTCAGTAACAAATGGCATAAATGGATGCAACATTTTTAAAGACGCATCTAAAACATAGACTAAAACAGATTTCGTAGTATTTTTAACTTTTTCATCTTGACTATTTAATGATATTTTTGCAATTTCTATATACCAAGAACAAAATTCTTCCCAGATGAAATTATACAAGATACGTGATGCTTCTCCAAATTCATATTTTTCAAATAATCTTTCGTAATCACTTATTGTGTGTGCTAATTTAGTTAAAATATATTTATCAGCTAAAGTTTTTTCTCTACTTAAATCTATATCTTCATATTTAAAATCTTCTAAATTCATAATAACAAAACGTGAAGCATTCCAAATTTTGTTGATATAGTTCCAAGAAGCTTCTATTTTTTCTGTTGAATATCTCAAGTCTTGACCAGGTGTAGAATTTGTTGCTAAGAAATAACGCAGACTGTCAGCTCCGTATTTTTCGATAACTTCCATCGGGTCAACTCCGTTGCCTAAAGATTTAGACATTTTTCGACCTTGTTCATCACGCACCAAACCATGAATTAAAGTATCTTTAAAAGGTCTTTTCCCTGTGAAATCTAAACCTTGGAATATCATACGAGAAACCCAGAAGAATATAATATCATAACCAGTAACTAAGCAATCAGTTGGATAGTAACGTTTAAAATCTTCAGCTTCTTCATTAGGCCAATCAAGAGTTGAAAAAGGCCAAAGGGCAGATGAAAACCAAGTATCTAAAACATCTTCATCTTGTGTATAATTTTCTATATCTTTTGGAGGAGTTAAACCGACATAAACTTCTCCAGTTTCATTATGGTACCAAGCTGGTATTCTGTGTCCCCACCAAAGTTGACGAGATATACACCAGTCTTGAATATTTTCCATCCAGTTTGCAAAAGTTCCTTCAAAACGATTTGGATAAAAATTCACTTTTGTATTTTCATTTTTTTGATTTTCTAAAGCCTTATCTGCCAAATATTTCATGGCAACAAACCATTGTTTTGATAGATAAGGTTCAACTACTGCACCAGAACGTTCTGAATGTCCAACAGAATGAATATGTTTTTCAATTTTAAAACATATTCCACTTTCTTGTAAGTCAGCTATAAGTTGCTTACGGCAACTAAATCTATCTAAGCCCGCATATTTATCTGCATGTTCATTCATTACAGCTGATTCGTCCATAACTATTATACGCTCTAAGTTATGACGATTACCAACTTCAAAATCATTAGGGTCGTGGGCTGGCGTAATTTTTACAACACCACTTCCAAAATCCATTTCTACATATTCATCTGCTATTACTGGTATTTCTTTATTAGTAACTGGTAGTAACACTGTTTTACCTATATATTTTTGATAACGTTCATCTTTGGGGTGAACTGCTACTGCCGTATCTCCGAATAAAGTCTCAGGACGAGTTGTCGCTATTTCTAAATAATCTCCAGAACCATCAGCTAGAAAATATTTTAAATGGTAAAAAGCTCCTTCTACATCCTTATAAATTACCTCTATATTTGACAAGGCAGTTCTTTGCACAGGGTCCCAGTTAATTATTCTTTCTCCCCTGTATATTATTCCCCTATTGTAGTGGTCAACAAATATTTTTGTAACTGCCTTATTTAAACCTTCATCAAGAGTAAATCTTTCACGAGAATAATCAAGTCCAAGACCCAATTTCGTCCACTGCTCACGAATGTAGCTGGCATATTCTTCTTTCCACTCCCAAGCTTTTTCTAAAAATTTTTCACGTCCTAAGTCATGACGCAAAATTCCTGATTTTCTTAATTTTTCCTCAACCTTTGCTTGTGTAGAAATTCCTGCATGGTCCATACCCGGCAAGTACAAAACATCAAAACCTTTTAATCTTTTGTAACGAGTTAGCATATCTTGCAAAGTCGTATCCCAAGCATGACCTATATGTAATTTACCTGTTACGTTGGGTGGTGGAATAACTATTGTGTATGGATTTTTTTTACTTTTATTATCAGCCTTAAAAACTTCTTTTTCTAGCCACCAAGAATAACGATTTTTTTCTATTTCTTGGGGATTATATTTTGTTGACATCTCTGACATAATAATTCTCCTTTATTTTAATTTCATTTTTAAAGTTTCTACTACTTCGGATATTTTGATTAATTCATCTATAAAATATTCAAAATTATCTTCCATATCATTTTTTCTTTTATTTATTATTTCTTCATAATCTATTTTTAATAATTCACATAATTCCCTACCTGTCATTATGTGTTCTTCATCGAAAACTCCCTTAAATCCTGATTTTATAACATCTTTATTTTCTTGGTTAAAACTGCATATATAATAATCTGTTGCAAAAGGTATTTTTGCTCCAAACTTCATTGAAAATTCTTCTAAATTTTCTTTTTCTGCCCTAGATTTTTTAGTATCAAAAGCATCACCATTTTTTAGTTCTATAACTTTACAAATTCTATTATTTTCTACTATAAATATCAATAAATCTGGTTCTTTATCTCTAAGTGGAGCTGAATATTTTTTAGATTTTTTAAAAACTTTTTTAGTACATAAATATACGCCATTATCTATACTAGAAATAATCGCTTGCTCTATAAAATAATCTATATCTTCTATTTTGTTAGATTTATCTACTATCATTCTTTCTAATTCCGTTCCATTAGAGATAACTGTCGCCTGTACTTTTGATATTAATTTTCCTAATTCTTCATTTCCCAAAGTTCTAGTATAACCCGAATTACCGTCTGTTCGTCCTTTTGCATTTCTAATTTTCATTTGTTTCATCTCCATAAATTATATCACAACCTAAAAAATTTCTATTAGTATCCTTACAAGCAGTAAAAACAGAATATCCACCAGCTGCAAAATCTCCTACAATATCATTTTCTTCCGTTGTTGCAAGTATTAAATTTTTTTGTAATTCTATTGGTTTAGAGTGAGCATGACTTTTTATTATTTTTTCTTCCCATACATCTGGTATATTATGTAATTTCCAAGTTGATTTAGCTTTTTTAGGTTCTTTTTGGATAACAATTAAATATTCACTTCTTCTTCTTGAGCGATATCCCATACCTATTTTTTTCTTATCCCAAGTTATCATATCTACTGTATGTAATTTCTTAACATTTAAAAACCATTTTTTTATTCCTTCGACTAAATGAAATTTATCAACCCATAAAAATAAATAACCGTTAGGTAGTAAGACTCTATCTATATTTATTATAAATTTTTCAATTATATCATCAGTCATCTGAGGTAATTCAGAACGAACTTTCCCTCTACTAACACCTTCATTTCCATAAGACATTTTATCTAAAATACCCCTGTACTGAGGGTCAAAAAAAATTATTTTTAAAGTTTCATCTTCTACTAATTCTAACAAATCTAATCCATTCATTTTATTTTTTTTATTTAAAAATTTTTCCTTATTGAATGATTTAATTTTTTCTACATCATCAAAAATTTCATTCATAAAAATACATTTCCCCTTTCCTAAATATTTTATAAATAAAAAAACTTAGTAAACTACTGTTCACTAAGTTTTATATATTATCTTTTTTTTGGTAACCTAGCAAATTATCCAAAAGGACGAATTACTCCGTGGTACCACCTTTTTTCTAACGCATAAGTTAGCTCTCTATTAGATTATCGCTCTAACACGTCCAAGACTACTGCAAATTTCATCTAAGATGCTCACCGTCTACTTCAAAGTTTGCTTAGGAGAAATCTCTCAACCACCAATTTCTTTTCTGTATCCTAGGTACGCAAAACTCCTACTTATCGGCTCATCGCATTTTATATTCTTAAAATACTTTACTATAATATCATAATTATTATTTTAATTCAAGAATAATAAATTAAATTTCTACTTGCATACCTACCTTCAAATTTTTTGCTTTTTGTAAAATAAGTTCTGCCACAACTAAATCTAATACTGCACTGCCTACTGTTTTAAAAAGTGTAATTTCATTTTGTGATTTTCTTCCTGAAATTTTTTTATTAATTAATTCTCCAAGCTCTCCAGTAAATTTTATAACTACTTTTTCTGAATTTACGGCACCTATAGCTTCCTTTAAAAATTTGTCAGAGGCTGCTATTTCAAATTTACCTACTTGACTTTCTATTTCACCGCTAGCCAAACCTGGCATATAAAGAGTTTGACCTTCATATTTTCTATTATTTATATTTGTTCTCAATGGTATATTAGTAGCATTTTAATACATAGACAAGGCTTTTTTGCAAGTATAAGTAGCTTCTTTCATAGTAAAGCATTGTTTCATATCTTCTGCTGCCAGGCTTAACATGTTTTTTCTATTTACTAATTCTATAATATTAAATCTCTATGTCCTAAGTCAATAAAGTTTATTGTTTTAAAGATCTTCTTTTACTTGAAAATATTTTGTTTTTTGTATTTTTTTATAGAAAAAGAACTAGAAATCAATCTAGTTCTTTTTATTTTTTTATTTTTGTTGTCTTCTTGCTAGTAGTATTGTTCCTACTAACATAAATAGACCTATTCCTATAGAGCTTGT
>NZ_JAHKEI010000020.1:0-24901 GCF_018790995.1 Gemella sp. zg-1178 | reverse complement strand
CATTGTTGAAACATCTTATAGAAATTCAGACACAAGCAGAAAACTTTATGGAGAAAATGAAACCAGAGATGATGAAAAATATGGGGATAACAGAAGAGTTGAAAGTCAAAGATCAAATGCAGTGGGTAGGTCTTATGAACAACTTGAATTCTACCCTGAGGGAGATGACCTTAGAGGAGATAGTTTACAACTAGAGGAAGTAGAAAAAACTACTTCCTTTTTCTATTCCAAAGAAAATCCTAGTGAATTAATGACAGATGAAATGCTTGCAAGAGTACCAAAATTATATGGACAAGAAAAAGTGAAATCATCTGAAAAACAAGTACACGCAGCTTATTTTATTCCGTTTAAATCTAATTGGACTTGGTATATGACTGAATACGATAAGGATACTAAAGAAGCATTTGGTTTAGTTTTAGGTGGGGAAGCTGAATGGGGATATTTTTCTATTAAAGAATTAGAAGAACTTGGTGCTGAAAGACTTGTTTTAGAAGATTTCCCAAAAACTTTCAGAGAACTTAAAGATACAGAACTTAGAAAACAAATGAATGAAATAGAATTACAAATTGTATTTAACGGTGAATTAAGTTTTGAAGAAAAAGAAATTGATAATCTTGAAAAAACGGATATACCTGTTATTCATCATAAAAATGAGGATATAAAAGAATATATTTCAAGTGAATTAACACCGACTAGCTTATCTGTTAGAGTAGATAAAAAAGATTATGATTCACCTATTTTAAAAGAATACTTTAAGGATTTTGAGTTTAGAGATGGTAGGACATTAAAAGATTTTAATCCATTTAAAGAAGATGAGGATTTTTTTGACTTAATTCGTTTAGATTTCTTTAAAAATCATCTCGGAGAATATCGAGTTAGTTATATCAGTACAAATAGCTTAATGTATAATTCAGAATTAAATCCCTTTATAGAAAAGTTAGAAAAGGATATTGAGGCATTTAAAAACAGTAAAATTGCCGTAAAAGTAGGAACAGAGTTTATTTTATTATCTCAAAGTGATATTAAAGAAATTGAGTTAGACATACATTCTTCAAATGAACATGTATTTGTAGAAGGTAAACAATATCCGTTATATTCAGGAACTACCTTTGTTGAAAGCACAAAGGTGGATGGACTAATTGATAGTGGGGAATTTACTGTCTATAAAATTAATGAATATTTAAAAGATAAATTAAATATTGAGAATGTTTTTGAAGAAAAGCTACAAAAAGAAGATAATAAAGAAGGAAATAAAGACAATACAAAAGTTAATCATATTAACAATTTTGTCATTACTGAAGAAGTACAAGCAGAAAAACTAAGCCCAAGTGAGAGATTAAATCACAATCTTGAAGCTATTTCTATGCTTAAAAGAATTGAAGAAGGACAAAGAAAATTAGATACAACTGCTCAAGAAGTTTTAGCCAAATATGTTGGTTGGGGAGGTTTAGCAGAAGTATTTGACGAAGATAAAAAAGGACAATGGGAAGTTGCAAGAAATTTCTTAAAAGAAAATCTAACATCTAAAGAATATGAAAATGCTAAGGAAAGTACTTTAACGGCATTTTATACACCAAAAATTGTTATTGACGGTATATATAAAGGCTTAGAAAAAATTGGCTTTAAGGGTGGAAATATACTAGAACCTAGTTTAGGCATTGGAAATTTTATTGGTAATTTACCAGTAGAGCTGAACAAATCAAAAGTTTATGGAACTGAACTTGATTCGATTAGCGGGAAAATAGCACAGTTTTTATATCCAGAAAGCAATATAAAAGTACAAGGTTTTGAAGAAAGTAAATTCAGTAATAATTTTTTTGATGTAGCAATAGGAAATGTACCTTTTGGAGAATTTAAAGTAAGTGATCGTGAATACGATAAAAATAATTTTTTAATCCATGATTATTTCTTTGCCAAGTCTATTGATAAAGTAAGACCTGGTGGCGTAATTACCTTTATTACATCAAGTGGAACAATGGACAAAAAAGATGATACGATTAGACGCTATATAGGTAGTCGTTGTGAGTTGCTTGGGGCAATTCGATTACCTAATACAACCTTTAAAGGTGTTGCAGGAACAGAAGTAACAAGTGATATTTTATTCTTAAAGAAAAAAACTAGTGTTAAAGACATAGAACAGGGTTGGTATAATCTTGCTTATGATGTTAATGGAAATAAATATAATAAATACTTTGTGGATAATCCTGAAATGGTACTGGGAGAAATAAAAGAAGTTAGTGGGCGTTTTGGAAATGTCCTGACTTGTGAAGAAAAAGAAAATACAGATTTAAAAGAAATGCTTAAACAAGCTGTTTCAAATTTAAAGGGTGATTATGAAGAAGTTGACATTGAAGTTTTAAAAAATGTAGATAATGATATAAAAGTTATTCCAGCAAATGATGATGTTAAAAACTTTTCTTTTACTTTAGTGGAAGATGAAATATATTACCGAGAAGATTCAGTTATGGTTGCATATTTATTTAATGATAAAGAAAGAGAAAAAATAAAAGACTATATTGAATTAACATCAGTACTTAAAGAAGTGATTAGGCTACAAAAAGAAGATTACTCTGATGAAGAAATTAAAGAAGCCCAAAATAAATTAAATGAAGTCTATGATAGCTTTTCTAAAAAACATCAATTTATTAATGCAAAACAAAATAATAAATTATTGAGTAAAGATAGTCATTATCCACTGGTATCATCTATTGAAAAACTTAAAGAAGGAAAATTCAAAGAAAAAGGAGATATTTTCTATAAACGCACCATTAGAAAAGCAAAAAGTATTGATAAAGTAGATACAGTAGAACAAGCATTAATTTTATCTGTTGCATCAAAAGGAAGAATTGACTTTGATTATATGTCAAGTTTATTAAGTGATATGAATAAAGATAGTATTATTAATGAATTAAAAGGGCAAATATTTTTAGATATTAAACTTTTTGACAAAGAAAATAATTTGTTTCCATTTAAAGAAAAACAAAAAGAAGAAAATTTTGCCTTTAACTATGTAACTGCAGATGAGTATTTAAGTGGAAATATTCGAGAAAAAATTGCTGTTATGAATGAATACATTGCTTATCATAGTAATGTTTTATCTTTTATATCTGACAAAGAAGCAGATAAGATTACTGAGATTAAAGAAGAAATATCCAAATTGACATTTCAAAAACAAAAATTAGAAGAAGTTATGCCAAAAGAATTAACAGCAAGTGAAATTAATGTAAGGCTTGGAGCAACATGGATTCCTGAAAAAGATATAAAGTCATTTATGGTTCATTTACTTAAAACACCTGGTTATGCTATGTGGGATATTAATGTTAGATATTCTCCATTTACAAGCGAATGGAATGTAGAGGGGAAAAGTGTTGACAGAAATAATGACCTTGCCAATTTAACTTATGGGACAAGTAGGGTAAGTGCCTATAAATTAATCGAGGATTGCTTAAATCTTCGTGATACAAAAGTTTGGGATCAAATTATTAATGAAGATGGTTCTAAAACATCGGTATTAAATAAAAAAGAAACGATGTTAGCTAATCAAAAACAAGAATTAATTAAAGAGGAATTTAAAAACTTTATTTTTGAAGATCCTGAAAGAAGACACAGACTTGAAAAAATATATAATGAAAAATTTAATTCAGTTGTTAATCGTGAATTTGACGGAAGTCATTTATTACTTGAGGGAATGAACTCTGAAATATCTTTAAGATCACATCAAAAAGATGCAATCGCAAGAAGTTTATATGGTGGGAATACCTTACTTGCTCATGTTGTTGGAGCAGGTAAAACATATGAAATGGTGGCAAGTGCTATGGAAAGTAAAAGACTTGGAATGTGTTCTAAGTCTTTATTTGTTGTGCCTAATCACTTAACAGAACAAATTGGTAGAGAATTTATGCAACTATATCCAGCAGCTAATATTATGGTTGCGACTAAGAAAGATTTTGAACCACAAAATAGAAAAAGATTTATTGGTAAAATTGCAACTGGAGAATACGATGCAGTCATTATAGGGCATACACAGTTTGAAAAAATACCAATGTCTAAGGAATATCAAGAAAATCATCTTAAGGCTGAAATTGCTGAAATTATTGACTATATTGAACAATATAAATATAGTAGGGATCAAAATTTCACTGTTAAGCAGCTACAAAATACTAAGAAAAAATTAGAAACAAGACTTAAAAAGCTAAATGATGATTTTAAGAAAGATGATGTTATTACATTTGAAGAACTTGGAGTAGATAAGTTATTTATAGACGAAGCACATAACTATAAAAATTTATTCCTATACACTAAGATGCGTAATGTAGCAGGGATAGGACAATCTGAAGCACTTAAAAGTTCGGATATGTTTATGAAATGTCGTTATCTTGATGAAGTAACAAATGGAAAAGGAATTGTGTTTGCCACTGGTACACCTGTTAGTAATTCCATGACGGAATTATATACAATGCAAAGGTATTTGCAGTATGATGAATTACAACAAAAAGGACTACAACATTTTGATTCTTGGGCATCAACATTTGGTGAAACAGTTAGTGCAATTGAATTAGCACCTGAGGGAGATAAATACCGAATTAAAACAAGATTTTCTAAGTTTTATAATCTTCCTGAATTAATGAGTATGTTTAAAGATGTAGCAGATATAAAAACTGCTGATATGTTAAACTTACCTACACCAACAGCACATTATGAAACAATTGTAACTAAACCTACTGAAGAACAAAAAGAAATACTAAAATCATTATCTGAGAGAGCTGATAAAGTTCGTGATAAAAGAGTAGAACCTGAAGAAGATAATATGCTTAAAATAACTAATGATGGCAAGAAATTAGCATTAGATCAAAGATTAATTAATCCATTACTAGCTGATGATGAAAATTCTAAAGTGAATGTATGTGTAAAAAATATTTTCAGTATTTGGGACAAAACAAAAGAAAAGAAATCAACACAACTTGTGTTTTCTGACATGTCTACACCTAAAGGATATGGTGAATTTAATATTTATGATGATATTAAAAATAAGCTAGTTAATCTAGGAGTACCAGAAACAGAAATTGCTTTTATACATGATGCTAATAATGAAAAACAAAAAGATGAATTGTTTGCGAAAGTAAAAAAAGGAGAAGTAAGAGTATTACTTGGGTCAACACAAAAAATGGGAGCAGGTACAAATGTACAAGATAAACTAATTGCATTACATGATGTGGATGTTCCTTGGAGACCGTCTGACTTAGAACAAAGGGCAGGTAGAATTGTACGACAAGGAAACGAAAATAAAGAAGTACATATTTTTAGATATGTAACGGAAAATACATTTGATAGTTACTTGTGGCAAACAATAGAGAATAAACAACGCTTTATTTCTCAAATTATGACAAGTAAAACACCTGTAAGGGTTGCTGAAGATGTTGACGAGAATACATTATCTTATGCAGAAATTAAAGCCTTAGCAACAGGTAATCCACTTATTAAAGAGAAAATGGATTTGGATGTAGAAGTAACTAAATTAAAAATGCTTGAAGCAAATCATAAATCAAATGTATATAAATTAGAAGATAGAATAATAAAATTTTATCCTAAAGAAATTACAAGACTTGAAGACAGAATTGAAAAATTAAAACTTGATATTCAAAATGTAGAGCCACTAGGAACTAGTGATAAAAAATTCACTCAAATGGAAATTAAAGGAATTACCTATACAGATAAAAAAGAAGCTGGTGAAAAGTTACTGGATACTTTAAAAACAATGAGGTTAAAAGAAAATCAAGTTATAGGTAAATATAGAAATTTTGATATTGAAGTTAGTTATGATAGTTTTTTCAATAGGTTTATTTTCTCATTAAATGGGCAATTAAAACATAGTGGAGAAATTGGAGAAAGTTCAGATGGTAATATCACAAGAATGGATAATGTACTTGATAAACTAAAAGATAAGCTAGAAGATTCTATCCAAAAACTTGAAGCAACAAAAAATCAACTAAGCAATGCAAAAATAGAAGTTAAAAAGTCTTTTGAAAAAGCAGAAGAATTAAAAGAAAAAACATTAAGACTTGCAGAAATCAATCGACTATTAGATTTAGGAGATGTAGAAGAAAAAGAAAATCTTAATCCACTACTTGAAGATGTCAAAAAAGCAATTATTGATTTTTGTAATAGAGAATATAATAGTGGTCTTAATTATGAAGATTTTGATAATCAATTTAGTGATTTAAGTAGAATTGGAATAGCATATACAGAAACGGAAGATTCGGCACATTCCATTCAATTTGAAGTAAATTTAAAAGACTATACTTACACACTTTATGTTGATGATACAGTTATTACTGTGGATAGTTTAGCTAAAGATAGAACAGAAGAAGATGTTTTAAAAATAATACTTGAAGATATGAAGTATGGAGATTTTAGTGAATTTGTGAGAGTAAATGAAGATGATTTATATACTAAACTTGGGCTTAAAATAGATGATGACGGAAACTTTTATGATCCACTAGAAAAAGACTTAGATAATGACGGTATTGTTGACAGGTATGACAATGACTTTAAAGATAGTGATTATTTGTCATCTACATTTGATATTGATGAAAAAGAAATAGTAGAGCAAAAAGAATCGACTTTAGGTATGATTGAAAAATTTAAAGAAAAGATTAGTAATGAAAATAATTCAACAGAATTAAAGCAAGAAAGAGAAAATGAAAGATAGTTTTAGGAGGAGCAATTGCTTCTCCTTGTTTATTTGAAAGGAGATTTACAATGAATTTTAAAGAAATGAAAAACACCCTTAACGAGATGATTAATAATAACTATGAGGACTTTGTAAAAGCTCTTATTAGTGTAGAAAAAGGAGTAAATAATCAAGAAGCCTTAAATAACCTTTACGAACAATTTATGGAAAATGATGGAATGAATCTACTACACGAAGAATTTGATTATATGATTGATGAATTAGCAAATAATGGTGTGATTAAAGAAAATGAAAAAGAAGTAGAACTTAATGTGTATGTTGGAAATATTGTGTCTGATGTTAAAGTTGAAGAAATAGAAGGAAAAAATGGAAAATTCAAAGTTGCAAACTTTAACATTGCAGTCAATGATGAAAGTGGTGAAAGTAAATTTATTAATATCTCAGCCTATGGAGAAAAGACGAAGTTTGTTGAAGATATGAAAAAAGGGGATTTTGTAAAAATATCAGGAGAAGAAAGATATTCAACTGATGAAAAAGGTAATGAATATCTTAATGTAAAAGCTATTTATTCTAAAGTTTTAAAAGCTAAGGTTCAAGAAAAAGAAACTGAAAACAAGAAAGTGTCAACTTTAGATGCTATTGCTAAATTTAAAGATAAGATTAGTAACGAAAGTAAAGTGGATGATAAAAAAGACAAAGGAGTTGAGTTGTAGAGTTGTGGCAGCCCTTAGGGGCTGTCTTTTTTATTGTCTAAGAAGAAATTTATATAAAAATATGGTATAATATGTATTATAATTACATAAAAGTGGAGTTAGGAGAATAAATTATGGAGTTTAACTATAATGGATTGTGGAAAATATTGATTGATAAAAATATGAAAAAGAAGGATTTAATAGAAACTATTGGAATTTCTCCTACAACAATATCAAAAATGACAAGAGGGGAAGCTATCTCATTATCTGTTTTAGGGAAAATATGTAAATCATTAAATGTTGATATAGGTGATGTTGTAAATTTAATAAAAACCGATGTTGAGGATAAATAAATGGATTTAAAAATCGATGTAAGTGAAGAGAAGTGGAGTAGAGAAATTCTAGAAATACTCTTGATAGACAGAACAACAAATACAAATATCATCTGGGCAACAGATGATTATGAATATCTAGGAAATTCTTATTATTCAAAATATCCTATACAATATCATCTGATTACAGGCAGTCTAGGGAATATTATTCAACCTAGAATATTAAAGTCTAAAGAAAATCAGATTATTAGAACAAAGTCTAAAGCAGAAGTATTTACGCCTAGTTGGATTTGCAATGCACAAAATAATTTGATTGACGCTGCTTGGTTTGGAAGGAGTAATGTTTTTAATGTTGAAACGGAGAAATCATGGGACTCAACTGTAGAAAAAATTATTTTTCCTAAAGAAAAAAATAAGTCATGGAAAAAATATGTAGATGAGAAAAGGCTAGAGATTACATGCGGAGAAGCTCCATATTTAGTAAGTAGATATGATACAGTTTCTGGAAAATATATAGAACTTAATAAGAGGATTGGAATTTTAGATAGAAAATTAAGAATAGTAAATGAAAATACTGATAATGAGCAAGATTGGCTTGAATGGAGTGAACGTGCATTTCAAAGTGTATATGGTTTTGAATTTCAAGGTGATAGCTTATTAATTGCTAGAGAAAATTTACTGGCTACTTTTTGTGATAATATGGAATTTAAATTAAATAGGTATCCAACACATAGAGAATTAATTAGAATTGCAAAAATCATTTCATGGAATTTATGGCAAATGGATGGTTTGACCTATACAATACCATTTAAAAAGTATGTATCTCCAAACGAACAGATGTCATTTATTGGCTTTGAAGAGGAATACATAGATGACTATTGTGTGATTAAAGATTGGAGGTCCAAGAAGAAAGTTATATTTAAAGACTTGATTGGTAAGGAGGTATATTAAATTGAGAGACAATAAAATTGAAGCAATAGATATATTAGATAGGATAATTGTTGGTAGAGTTGACCCTTATATTTACGCTTTTACAACAAATACTATTCCTAATTATTTAAAAGTAGGAGACACTTATCGTTCAGTTGCGAAAAGACTAAATGAGTGGAGAGTATTCTTCCCAGAACTAGAAAAACAATATGAAAGCAAAGCACTTATTGATGATGAGACATACTTTAGAGACTATTCCGTTCATAAATATTTAGAGGACGATTTAAAGAAGATAAGATTATTACCCTCTGATTTGGAAAATGATTTATATTATAGTAAAGAATTTTTTAAAGGAGCTACACCTGAAGATGTTGAAAATGCCATTAATGATATAAAGAATAATCATATAGAAAACACTGGTAAATATGAATATTACAGTTCAAAAAATAATCTGCCTCAAACTTTTCATTATCAGCGAGGAGATAATTGGAATTTACGACCAAATCAATTAGAAGCAGTAAATAACTTTGACAAAGCGATTAAAAATGGAAGAAAAAATTTGTTAATGTATGCAGTTATGCGATTTGGTAAATCATTTACTTCTCTTTGTTGTGCGTTAAAAATGGATGCCGAATTAGTGTTAGTTCTCTCTGCTAAAGCTGATGTTAGAGATGAATGGAAAAAAACAGTAGAAAGTGCTGGAAACTTCCATCAGTATATTTTCTTAGATGCAGAAGATTTATTGAGAAATGAAGAAATTATAAAAGATAAAAAGTCAGAAGATAAAAGAATTGTTTTATTTTTAACGTTACAAGATTTACAAGGTGAAACAATAAAAGATAAACATAAACAATTATTCGAAGAACAAATTGATTTATTAATAGTAGATGAAACTCATTTTGGAGCAAGAGCAGAATCATTTGGAAAGATACTAAAAGATGCTGGATATGATAAAAATGATGAAAAGAATTTTAAAAAAATATCTGACGATAGTATGGATGTACTTGATGCTAAGGAAGAAATAAAGAAAATTAATGCTTCTATAAGGTTGCATTTATCAGGAACCCCATATCGTATATTGATGGGAAGTGAATTTGAAAAAGAAGATATTATTTCTTTTGTTCAGTTTTCTGATATTGTTAAGGAACAAGAAGAATGGGATAAAAACAACTTAAATAATGATGATGTAAATGAATGGGATAATCCGTATTATGGTTTTCCGCAAATGATTAGATTTGCATTCAATCCTAATAAATCTTCTAGGCAAAAAATGGAAGCTTTAAGAAGAAGTGGTGTTAGTTTTGCTTTTTCCAAATTATTTGAACCTGTATCTATAAAAAAGGATAGTAAAAATAATAATCATAAAAAATTTCAAAATGAATCTGAAATAATTGATTTGCTAAAAGTTATAGATGGTAGTAAAGATGATGAAGACTTATTAGGATTCCTAGATTATGACAAAATCAAAGAAGGTAAAATGTGTAGACATATGGTTATGGTTTTACCTTACTGTGCTTCTTGTGATGCTATGGAAGAATTGATTACTACCCATAAAGATTCCTTTAGAAATTTAAATGATTATCAAATATTAAATATTTCAGGGGTAGATTCAAGTAAAACATTTAGAACTCCTAATGATATAAAAAATAAAATCAAGGAATATGAAACGGAAAATAAAAAAACTCTTACATTAACTGTAAATAGAATGCTTACAGGATCAACTGTAGAACAATGGGATACCATGATGTATTTTAAGGATACAGCTTCACCACAAGAATACGATCAATCTATATTTAGATTACAAAATCAGTATATTAGAATTTTGTCAAGTGAAAGTGGAATTATAAAAGAAAATTTAAAACCGCAGACATTGTTAGTAGACTTTGATCCAGATAGACTATTCAGAATGCAAGAACAAAAGTCACTAATATATAATGTGAACACTGATGAAAATGGAAATTCAAAATTAAGGGAGAGAATAGAAGAAGAACTACGTATTTCTCCTGTAATAGTGATGAATAATAACAAGATTAAGCAAGTTGATGCAACAAATATACTTGAAGCTGTAAGTTTGTATAATAATAAGAGAAGTGTTTCAGATGAAGTAGTCGATATTCCTATAGATTTATCAATTTTAGAAGATGACGAAGTGAGAAAAGCAATTGAAGAGCAGGGAGAATTTAATTCTAAACAAGGTTTAACAATAGATCCAAATCAAGGTGAAGGCGACGACTTGGATATAGATGATTCTTCAGATGATTCATCGGATACAAATAGTAATAAAGATAAAGATAATAAGTCATTCAAAGAAGAAAAAACTGATGAAGAAATTAAACGCTTAGAAGGACAAATAAAAACTTATTATCAAAGGGTGCTATTCTTTTCTTTCTTAACTAAGGATAATGTTGCATCTTTAGATGATATATTAAATGTTATACAAAAAGATGAAAATACTCGATTAGCAAAAAATTTATATTTAAATAAGAATGTTTTAGAAAAATTATCGTATTTAATGGATCCTTTTAAAAGAAGTAAATTAGATTATAAAATACAAAATATTTCAAAACTTGCTTCGGATGATAGTGTTAGTCCATTAGATAGGGCTTTAACGTCTTTAAAGAAATTTAACAGAATGTCAGAGTCAGAGGTGATAACACCAACCAGAGTTTGTAATGAAATGGTTGATCTTATCCCAGAAGGTGGATTAAGGAAAATAGTAAATGAAAAAAATAAACTTTTAGATATTGCAACTAAGTCTGGTGAGTATGCAGTAGCTCTATATAAAAGATTGATTAATGATTTAGGATTTTCTCATGAAGAAGTAAAAGACATTATTTACTCTATTCCTACCTCTTCTATTGCTTATGAATTTACAAGAAGATTTTATGAAATATTGGATTTAGATATTGATAACATTGCCATTAATTTTAATGCATATGACTTGGTAAAAAGTACATCTGATAATGTAGATTATGAAAAGATATGTAATTTACTTAAACAAAATAAAAAATTTAGGGAAATTGACTTAACTGATGAAATAAAGGCAGGTGAAAAAATAGTGAAGTTTGGAGCAATAGTAGGCAATCCACCTTATCAAGTTAGTGATGGTGGAGCACAATCGAGTGCAAAACCAATTTACCATCATTTTGTTTTACTTGGGAAGCAATTATCTAATACTTATACAAGCTTTATAACACCAACAAGATGGTTTGCAGGTGGAAAGGGATTAGATAATTTTAGAGAATACATGTTGAATGATAATTCTATTGTAGAATTACATGATTTTTTAACTCCAGAGGATGTCTTTCCAAACACAAATAATCGAGGTGGAGTATGTTATTTTATAAGTGATATTAATAAGGTAAAGCCTGAGGTTAAAGTTGTAACGAATAAAAATCGAGAAGTTATTTCTAATATCGACAGAAAACTTTTAGTGGAGGGTATTGAAATCTTTATTAGAGACAGCATTGGTTTAGAAATTATTGATAAATGCAAAGGTAATTCTATATCTGAAGAAGTATCATCGTTACGCCCATTTGGATTTAGGGGTTATTTTATAACCGATCCAAAATACAAAGATAGTTTAGAGGATATGATTAATCCAATTATATGTTATGGAAAAGGAAAAAAAATTGGATTTGTCGAGAGAGAATTAGTTGGAAAAAATACAGAATGGATTGACTCATGGAAAGTGTTTATACCTAGAGCAAATAACATAGGTACTGAATTAAATGATGATAACTTAAATGCTTTTGTAGCTAAACCAAATGAGATTTGTACGGAAAGTTACTTATCAATAGGAGCAAATTTGAATTTAGATAATAAATCTAGTTGCAATTTAGTAAAATATTTAACAACAAAGTTTGTAAGATATATGCATAGCCTTGCAAAAGCCAGTCAAGATGCTACATCTAAAACATTTAGATTTGTTCCTATACAGGATTTTAGTGATAAGTCAGATATAGACTGGTCAAAATCTATTGAAGAGATAGATATTCAACTATTTGAAAAATATAGTTTAACTGAAAACGAACGTAATCATATTAAAACTTCTATTAAGGAGATGTAATTATGAATGATTATTTTATCCTAGAAGATAATGTGCGAAATACATTTATGAGTGTTGTTTGGGCACATAAAATTCAAGAAAAACAGGCGGATATTTTAAGCAATAAGTATAAACGATATGAAGTTGCAAGAATAATCTGCTCTTCACTCACATCAGCAGGATTAATATCATTAATTTTTGTAGATGAGTTTTGGGTTAAACTGGGATCAGCATTACTATCTTTTTTAAGTGCATTTATAAGTATGTTTTTTAAATCCTTTGAATTACAAAACAATATACAAAATCATAAAAAAACAGCTGTAGAATTACTTATTTTAAGAGATAAATTTAAGGTACTGCTGATAGAAATTATGCATGCAAATAATAATATTGAAGAACTATTAATAAAATATACAGATTTGCAAAACTTGCTTTGGGATGTTTATAAAAACGCTCCAAACACTACTGATAAAGCTGTAAAAATGGCACATGAAGCTTTGAATGTTAAAAAAGATAATAATTTTACAGAAGATAAGATTGATATCAATTTACCGAAAAGTTTACAAAGGGGGAGGTTGAAAAATGATGAGAGTAAGAAAATATGACAATGTTATTCCTAAAGATGTAAGAGATGTTATTTCTTATAGATATAAAAGAATAACTAGAGCCATTAATAGAGAATTTTGGAAAACTGAAAGTGAATTTAATAATAGTATCTTTGTTGGTTCATATGGTCGTAATACAGCAATAAGTACGAGTGATATTGATATATTAGTCAAGCTACCTGAAAAAGAGTTTGATAGGTTTGATAGTTTAAGTGGGAATTCACAATCAAGATTATTACAGGCTGTTAGAAATGCAATAAAAGATAGTTATCCTAATAGCGAAATTAGAGCAGACGGTCAAATTGTTAAAGTACTTTTTAGTGATGGAATTAAATTTGAAGTTCTACCTGCGTTTAAAAATTGGAATGATAATTATATTTATCCAGATACTAACATGGGAGGGAATTGGCTATCTACAAATCCGAAAGCGGAACAAAGTGCAATAAAAGAAAAGAATAATTCCAGTAATGGATTGTTAATAGCTACTTGCAGGCATATGAGATTTATAAGAGATAACTATTTTAAGAGTTATAAGTTATCTGGAATAGTTATTGACAGTTTTGTTTATCATGCTATGGGTGATTGGAAATTTGTTAATTCAGGTGAAAGTTCTTCTGAACCAGGTACTTATGAAAGAGTTTTGCTAGACTATTTCAACAAGAACAAATATTATTGGAGAATTATTAAAATTAAAGCTCCAGGTAGTTGTGATGAAGTTGATTGTGAACATAGTGTAGATTGTTTAGAAAAAATTCTTAATTTCATGGTGAATTAATAATGAATAATGAAATTAAGAATATAGAATTTTTAGAAAAAATTCTTTTGAATGCTTTGGAAAGCCAGCGAGAAGATGAGTTTTTTGATTTCAAACTTAAGTGGCATGAAAATATAGAAGATTTAATCAAAGATATAATATGTTTTACAAATACAGTACATGATAAGGATTCGTATATTTTCTTTGGAATTAGTGATGAGTTTAAGGTTATAGGCATTAAACCCGAGGAAAGAAGAAAGCAGGCAGAAATTGTAGATACAATGTCAAAATTATATTTTTCTTGTGCTGAGAGACCTATATTTTCGGTAAAAACAATTAATATAGAAGATAAAATAGTAGATGTATTAGTAATAAAAAATATAAATAATACTCCTTTATTTCTTGATAAGCCATATGGAAAAATGAAGTCTGGATGTATATATTCACGAGAATTAGACCGAAATACTCCTAACAATGGAAATTCAACATTTTCACAGATAGAGAGACTTTGGAAGAAAAGGTTCGGATTTAATAAAACAAAAAAAGAAATTTTTTTTGATTTACTTGTAAATAAAATGGATTGGTCTTACATTGAACCAGAATATTACAACTCATATTTTCCTGAATTTAGAATTAAGATAGAAGATGGTTACGAGAATTTTAGTAACGCTGATGCTTTTTACTCTTATGCTGTGATTAATGAATCAACTTCCTTTTCGGATATAAAACTTCAATACAAGGGAGAAGTGATTGATCTCTATCAAGGAGTTACCTTAGATTCAGGGAGACTTTTTATTCCAACTCCTGAGTGGGGATTTATTTCTAATAGAACTCAATATTACAAAGATAATATAGTATATAGGTACTATTTAAAGGATAGTTTTAGATATAGGTTATTACAATTTCTGTATGATAGAAGTAACGAAGAGGCTAATTATGCTTTTAATAGATTTAAAGAAGTTATACTATTCTTTGAAAATAGTGAAGAAAGAGAAATATTTGAATCTTATATTCTCGCCAATTTAAATGAATTAGAAAATCTGAAGAATAATTCGAAAGATTTTGATTATATGTCTGATGATGACTTGAAAATGAAGGATTATAAAGAAAAATTAAAATATGGTCTTAACCTTAATATTTTATTAAATAAATTTAGAAAAACAAGTTAATTTTCTCATACCTGACAAACCACATCTCCATGCGGTAAAATATAGTTAAGAAAGATAGGAGGTGTATAGAATGATACCAGCTATAATTTTAGTAACATTATTATTCATTGGATTTTACAAGTTATTAGCATTATCTTCGCTTAAAATAACAGCATTTGCAGTTGATTTTTTGCTTATCTTTATATACACAACTACCTTTATGCATAGTGCAGTATCTGTGAAAATTTCAAGTGGTTATGTTGTTTATTTCTGGGATATAGTATTTGGAATTTTAGCAATGGGAATATACGGGTTCTTAATTTTATTGATACACCGACTTCTTCCAATTGTTAGTAAAGGACTAAATTACTTTATTACATTTATAGGTGTTTCTGTTACTATAAGACTTGCTACAAGTTTTGCAACATCAATTATAAATATCTTTAATTCAAATTTTAAACCTACAAATCACATACAGTTACTTAACAATGTAACGGCAGATAAAGTAGTGTATATTCTTATAGCAATACTAATTGCTATTCCAGTTTGGAATGTCAGAATGGAAAAACTAAATAGCTAAAATCAAAGACTTGGAGTTATAGTTCCAAGTCTTTATTAATATACTTATCATAGTTATTTTTTAATAATTGTAATTTGTAATTCAAATCATTTATAGAAGAATACTCAGCATATAAAGTATTCTTTTTTTCTTGTAGTACTTCAAGTTCTTTACATAATGTTTCTGTATCTGGCATTTTATCATAATTGTTTTTAAGAAGTTTTAAAGCATTTTTATATTCTTTAATTTCATTTGAGTAGTCATTTTTAAAAATAGGATTTTTTACATCTTTTTTATAAGCATCATAAATTTTTTTATATTGATATACTTTATGACTAGCTTCTACAATTTTATCGAGTTGAGTGAGTTCCTTGTCAATAATTTTCATTTCATCAAGTAAATTTTGTCTTTTCTCAAAATTATTTTTAATGTATTCATCAAGCTCTTTTTTACTATTAATACCAAGTTTTCTTAATGAAATGATAGAATCAGCCATTGTAGAAAGATTGTGTTTTGTTACCCAAATTTCATAACCTTTACTATTTTTAGCTTTTGAATTATTTTTAATATCAATAATTTTTCCAATAGATTTTTTAGTAGCTTTAATTTGCTTTTTAATTTTTGTTTTATTTGTATTAAGTATTCTTTCTTTTATTTTTTCTTCAGTATAATCTTCACCTATTGTCTTAGAACGAGTGTATCTTTCTTTATCTTTATACTTAAAAGCAATATGTTTTCCGTATTTTATTTCGTAGCCTTTTTCTTTCATTAGTTCTAAAAAGTTATTCCAAGTACTTGATTTAATAATTGAGTTATCAATATCAAATTGTAATTTTGATTTCCAAGAAGTTCCTTTTTTATTTTCTAAATATTGTTTATATGATTGTCCTTTAGCTCTTAGTTTTTTATATTTTTCATAAAACTCATCAATAATGATTAGGTTGTTTTCTTTGCACAATTCATCACTAATCGCTCTTATAGTATGGTAAGTTCTTTTATTACTTTGATAACATTTTCCAGTTTTAAAACCAACATTATTAAATATAATATGATTATGAATATGTCCACGATCAATGTGAGTAGTAAGAATATATTCATAGTTATCTTTTAGTAATTTATTACATAATTCTTTTCCAATTTTGTGTGCAAGTTCAGGACTAACTTCATCAGGAAGAAAAGATTGAATTAAATGTCTTGCTAGTACAGTTCCTTTTGTTTCATAAAAATTTCTAGTATTTTGAAATTGAATATAAGCAGTATCTTCATGACAATTAAAGGTCGATACAAGTATTTTGTCATCTGTTTTATTTTCGTTTGTAATGTATTTAATAGCAAGATTAAGTGTTGATTTTATAGGATGAATTTTAGTAATTGCCATAGTTATTCCTCAACATTTATCTTGTTTGTATTTTGTAAATAAGAGAGAATATCCAACACATTTTTAGAAGTCTTACTAATCATTTGTTTCATATCTTCTATATCAGTTTTATAAATCACACCATAAGTATTTGTGTATTTTGCAATCTGATTAATATTGTTTGTTGCATTAGAAAGTAGGTGCTGAATTTTGTAAAAAGGTTCTAAGTCGATAACGATTATTTCTTTTTCTAAGATTGATTTTCTGATAAAAGAAGCCATAGATGAGCATTTTGATAATCGTCTTTTTTCTTCAAAAAGTTCTTTTTCTTTATCTGTAAGACAGATTTTTAACTGAATTTTTCTAGTTCTATTTGCCATTTGTTTTCTCCTTTCAAAAAATATAGGGGTCTTAGGGTTCTCCCTAAAAGTAAAATTGATAACAAAAAAAGCAGAGCCTTAAAAGGTCTGCTTTATCAATTTTTTTCGTAAGTGGGTACACACTTACTGTGCTTGCTACAATATAATACAAGCTAAAAGCCATTAATTCTATAAAAGTATTATAGCATAAATCAAAAAATAAATCTTTTCTAAAGAATATGTTTAAATGTAATAAAATTTCGTTTTAATGTAGACATTTCACTAATTGTATGAGGAAGTATTGTAAAATTATAGTATAGAAAATAGTTAGGAGTATAACAACAATTCTCGCTAATTCCATACTAAATAATTAAAGTTTATCTGAGAAATTATTTCTTGGCGTTTTATTTTATGACCTATAATACCGTTGTTTAGTTTGCTTAGCAATAATTACTAAATATCTTATGACTAAAGGGAATCGGTCTTTAAGAAGAATTATTGTGTTTATCAGGGTTCGATTTTATTTAATCGCTCCCTTTTTTTGTTTTTTAGAAGTCTACTTCTGACAAGGAAGGGGGCTTTTATTGAATGAAATATTTTTTGATGCTTAAAGCTAAACTAACTATTCGATGTAGAAGCCCTCCTTTATTTCTTTTCAAAACAAGAGAAGAAATGGAGGAAAATTAAAATGAAAGACAAAAAAGAATATTACCTAAAAGTCAATGGTAAAAGAATTCCTGTAACAAGAAAAGTATATCTTGAGCATTGCAAAGAATTAAATAGAGAAAATTATTTAAAAAGGTTAGATAGAAAAAATAATTTATTGTATTTTTCTGAATTTGATAAAGAAAATGATAATTTTATAGATCATATAAAAGATAAGTCTGTTGATGTGGAAAAAATAGTTGAAGCCAAGATGAGAATAGAAGATTTATATAAGGCAATTTCCAAATTAAATGAGGAAGAAAGAAAAATAATTGATGCTATTTATTTTGATGAGAAATCAATGCGAGATTTAGCAAAGGAAAATAAAACGAATGTTATGAAAATCAGTAGAAAACATAAAAGTATATTAAATAAGATACGAAAATGGTTAGCTGATTAATTATTTCTTAAAGTGGTTATAAAAAAATAACCACTTTTTTAAATTTTTTTCAAAAAAAGTGTTACACTAGCCTCAAAAATTCACTTATACATATAGAGGGATAAAACTATTCTTCTAAAAATATTTAAATAGTTCATTGACAACTGAATAGACCAAAGTAGGACTTTATCTATTTATAGAGAATTAGGACTTACGCAATGACCTTTCTGCTTAAGGGTTTAAATGAATACTTGTATCTGTCTTATACAAAGGATAAAAGAAAGTGAGCGATAAATAGGAATACCTAAACATATAGTGTGGAAACTGTATGCAATGAAATAAATAGTGATAATGATACTTCAATACGTTGAGCTTCCTGTCGAGAAAAAGGGAGTGGTGAGATGCCAATGTAGCAACCAATGCACCTACTAATGTCAAAAAACTTAAATCTTATAAAGGAGATTTATTATGAAAAGTAAAAATAAATTATCAAAAGAAAAAGAAGAAAAAACTAAAGAAGAAAAAATTAGAGATAAAGTAAAAGTAAGTTTTTCTAACGGTAATAAATTAAGTCTAGAGGATATCATTGAAAATTATTTATGTGCAGCTTGTATTAAAATTTAATCAGATGACCTGACATAAATTATAGGGTGCGGTAAAATATTAGATGTAGAAGCACTTCCTTAATAGACTTTTACCACAAGATATTAAGGAGGTAATAAAAATGAGCAAATTAGCTTGTATGTATCTCAGACTTTCAAAAGAAGATGGAGATACAAATGAAAGTAATTCAATATCTAGTCAAAGACAGATTATTGAATTATTTGCAAAAAATAATGGTATTAATATTGTAGCCGAATATATAGATGATGGTTATACTGGATCTAATTTTAATCGTCCTGATTTTATTAGAATGATAGAAGATTTAAACAATAAAAAATTTAATATCATTATTGTAAAAGACTTATCACGATTTGGTAGAGATTATATTGAAAGTGGCAAATATCTACAAAAAATATTTCCTGAAAAAAGAGTTCGTTTTATATCGGTAAATGACAACTATGATAGTGAAAATGCTGATGTCAGTGATACACATCTAATTTTACCAATCCGAAATTTTATCAACGATAGTTATTGTCGTGATATTTCAATGAAAGTGAAATCTTCAAAAGAAATCAAAAGAAAGAATGGAGAATTTATTTCCTCATTTGCTCCTTTTGGTTACAAAAAAGATGACAATGATAAACACAAATTGATAATCGATAAAAATGTATCTCATATAGTTGAGAGAATTTTTGATATGAAAATTGAAGGGTATTCTTCAAAAGCTATTGCTGATTTCTTAAATAGTATTGGAGAAGTAACACCTGGTAAGTATAAAGAAAATACTTATATGAACTGTAATGGATTTTCTATAAAAAATGGAAAATGGGATGCGAAAATGATAAATCGTATTTTAGAAAATAAGGTTTATATAGGAATACTTGAACAAGGGAAAACAACAAAACTCAATTATAAATCTACTAGAATTGTAGATGTATCTAAAGATGACTGGATTGTGATTAAAGATAGCCATGAACCTATTATTAATAAAAGTATTTTTGAACTTGCTAATAAGATGATGTTAAGAGATTTGAATACCTCAAAACAAAAACCAAGTTTGCTTGCAGGTATGCTTTATTGCAAAGATTGTGGTTCATCTATGGTTAGGAGAAAAATAAAAAAAGCAAGTGGAGAAGACATATTTTATATTTGTTCAGAGAATAATAGAACGGGAAATTGTTCAAGACATAGCATAAAAGAAACAGAAATACTAGAAGCACTTGAATATGTATTAACAAATCATATAAAAGTTTATCAAATATTACTTGATAAAATTAAAAACATTGATTTTACTAAATTAGAAGTTAAAGTTGATGTTGCAAGTCTTGAGAAAGAAAAATCTAAATATGAAAAACTAAGACAATCTTTATATCTTGATCTTGAAGATGAACTTATCTCTAGCGAAGAATTTGAAAGATATCGTAAGAATTATCTATTAAAAATAAGAGAGATAGAAAGTCAAATTTCAAAGAAAAAAGAGATTGTAGAAGTCTTAAAAGAAAACATTTCAAAACTGTCTACGGATAATTATAAACAAGTGCAAGAAATTGATAGATTAACGCTTGTATCTTTTGTAGATAAAATTTTTATTGAAGAAGATAATCGTATTGATGTCGTTTTAAATAACTATGAAGAAGTAGAATTATTAAAACAAATTTCAGAGTCAGTAGATGTATCTGAACCAGAAACAAAAAAGAAAAATAGAATAATGAATTTTAGAAAAGCTCTACACGATTCACTTGTTGAAAGTAGACATGTATCTGTAGGAGGTGCGTAAAATGGGTAGAACATCAAAAAGACACCTTCAAACAGAAGTACTACAAGAAGCAAAATCAAGATTTAGAGCTGGTATTTATACAAGGCTTTCCAATGAAAGAAGTGAGGAATGGAGAAGTAAATCTTATTCTATTG
The DNA here is from genome assembly GCF_018790995.1 of Gemella sp. zg-1178. Taxonomy (NCBI): domain Bacteria; kingdom Bacillati; phylum Bacillota; class Bacilli; order Caryophanales; family Gemellaceae; genus Gemella; species Gemella sp. zg-1178. The sequence continues at coordinate 3,828 of NZ_JAHKEI010000020.1, read as the reverse complement.
AAACACAGACTATTGCTTGTAGGGAATATGCTTTAAAAGAAAATATCGATATTTTAGAAGTTTATACTGACTATGAATATAGTGGCACAAATTTTGAAAGACCATCGTTTATTAGAATGATGGATGATATCAAAAATAGAAGAATAAATTGTATCATCATAAGAGATTTATCAAGACTTGGGCGTGAATATTTAGAAATGGGTAGATTGATTGATAAAGTATTTCCATTTTTAGGAGTTAGGTTTATTTCTGTAAATGATAAGTTAGATACTTTAAATAACACAGATTCTAAGAAGTCATTTGAGATAACTTTAAAGAATATTATCAATGATTTGTATGCAAAAGACATTTCTGTAAAGATAAAATCTTCAAAAATAAATCGTGCGAAGAATGGATATTTTATTGGCTCTGTTCCACCTTATGGCTATAAGGTTGTTAAATTAAAAGAAGGACAGAAACTAGAATTAGATAAAAATACTTGTGGGATTGCTAGAGAGATGTTTGACCTAACTCTAAGTGGTTTATCCCAATTTGAAGTTGCTAAAATCTTTAATACCAAAGGGTATACAACGCCTATGGTTTATTATAAAACTGGAAGATTAAAAAGACTTCCAGATGATCCTGAATGGAGTAAGAGTAGCATTTCAAAGATATTAACTAAGCCTACTTATACTGGAAAATTAGTTCAAGGAGTTAAACAACAAAATCTTGCTAAAGGAATAAAACAACATTTTACAAATAAAGATGAATATATTGTTTTTGAAAATGCTCATGAACCTATCATAACGGAAGAAGAATATCAAAAAATATTAGAAGCTAGAAAAGAAAGAAAATATCTTAGCTATTTTTCTAGGAAGAAACATGATTTTGATAGAGATCCTGAAAATAGATTTAAAGGTAAGATTTATAGTTTCTATTCAGGAAAAGAACTTTATAGAAGAATGGTCATTTATGGTAAGAATAAAGATAAGTTTCATTATATCTTTAGAAACGAAAGATCTACTGGAAAGTTAAATGAAGAACCTAATATTCACATTGTTGAAAAAGTAATTGATGATAAACTAACTGAATTAGTTAGAGAATTTATAAGTAAAGATACTTGTCAGTCTAGTTTAGTAAATAAAGTCAATTCACGATACAAAAAATCTTTTGACTTATTAAATACAGAAGTTTTAAAGCTAACTAAAAAACTTGAAAGAGAAGAGATTGACCTTGAAAAATCATATGAAAAATATAAAGAAAGTAAACTGAGTTTAGAAAAATATCGATTAAAACGAGAAATATTCATTAATCACAGACAAAATTATCAAGCAGAGTTAGTAAAATTAGAAAATAAAAAGAATTTTCTAGAGATGGAACTTAAAAAAGCATTATTATGGATTGAAAACTTATATACTGCAAATAAAAGTGATAGATTATCTAGAGAATTAATAGAAGCTCTTGTTGATAAAATTATTGTAAAAAACAAAACTGAATTTGAAATAGTCTTTACCTTTTCAGTTCATTATTTAACTGGGGGTAATTATCATGAATAAAATTGCTCTTTACATGCGAATATCCATTGAGGAATTTGGGGACAGGCTAGAAAGTGAAAGTATTTCTAGTCAAAGACTTTTAATTACAGATTTTATTCTAAAAGATAGTGAGTTAAGAACATATGAAAAGATAGAATATATTGATGATGGGTATTCAGGAACTAATATAAATAGACCCAGTTTTACAAATCTAATGGAAAATGTGAAACTAGGAAAGATTAATTGCATTATCGTAAAAGACTTATCAAGATTTCTAAGAGATTATATTTTAATTGGTGATTATTTAGAAAATATATTTCCGTTTTTAAATGTACGCTTCATTTCAATTAATGATGGATATGATAGTTTTAAAGAAAAAGGAAATGGAACAGATTTAGATATTCAGTTTAAAAGTTTACTATATGATTTCTACTCAAAAGATGTTTCAGATAAAGTTAAAACATCTATGAGAATACAAAAGAAACAAGGTAAGTATTTGGGTTGGAGTCCGCCTTATGGATATATGAAAGATCCAAATGATAAATATAGAATTATTATTGATGAAGTAGTCGCTCCAGTAGTTAGAGAAATTTTTAAATTATATTTAGATGGATTATCTATTAGAAAAATTACCAAATTAATGAATGAAAAAGACTACATCATGCCAAGTGTTAGGAAAAAACAAATTACAAATATGGATTATTCTTATAATATACTTGACTATATGAATACAAAACCATCTTGGACTAATGGGACTGTTACCGATATTTTGATGAATGAAAACTATACTGGAACTTATGTATTTAATATGCAACCAAAATTAGAAGTAGGAGGAACTAAAGCAAGATCTCTTCCGAAAGAAGAATGGGAAAGAGTACCAAATAATCATGAACCTATTGTATCTTATGAAGTTTTTAATAAAGTTAGTGAACTTAAAAATAAAAATAGTTTTCTTAGAGGGAAGAATTCAGATTATGAATGGTATAAAAAATCGCCTTTACAATCATTTGTTAGATGTAAAAATTGTGGTCATATCTTAAATTGTCAGGTTACAAGTAGGAAGAAAAAAGATGGGAGTATTTATATTGTAACTTACTTTAGATGTCGCATTTGCCCACAAAGAGGAGAATCTCAAAACAGTGTTAGAGCAGATAAGATTGAAAGAAATATATTTAATTTATTAAAAGAACGATATAACATTGAATCAAGTAATACACAAAAACAAGAGTACGAAGCAAAATTTATTGCTGAAGATATTAAAAAGATAGAAGCTAAAAAAGATATATCTTATGAAAAATACAAATTGGGTAAAATATCTAGAGAAAAATTTATTGATACAAAAAACTTACTTGATAGTGAAATAGCTACTCTAAAAACTAAATTAAAAGTGTTATCTGAAAAAGAAATTAAGGAAATTAAGATTGATAAATTAACTAGAGATGTAGTTGAAAAACATATTGAGAGTATATATGTATATGATAAAGAAATTGTAGAAGTTAAATATAGGAACTAAGACCTTTGAGAGTGAGAAATCACTCTCTTTTTGATTTTTATTAGACATAATTTTTGATGACATTAATTTATGAAGAATTATATGTAATAAAAAGTGGCATACCCTTGACATCAGAGGGTTCTGGCACAACGGGGCATGCAGTAATGCAACTAAATAAAGAAGACGGAGGAAATCGTAAATATATTCTTTGCACCAATAATGAAAATAATATTTGCGAGGAAGTAACCTACCAAAGATTAAAAAATATATTATTTTAGATGATGAAGATAAACTTGATGAAATAGTTAATACTATAAAAGAATATGGAAAACTATTTATTAGCTCGGGTATCTTCTTATCAAGAAGCCATCAAAGAATACTAGACGAAAAAAAGATAAGCATAACAGAAATTCCAGAATATTACTACAGAAGTGAACTTAAGGAGGTTGGAGAAATATGATTGGATTAAAACTTAAAGATTTTCAAGCATAAATTAAGTTCTAAGAAAAGAGATCGAAGAAACAGGAAATTCTATTATAACATCTAAGAATGCTATTGATTTTAGAAAGTTAATAGCTGATGTAGCTAAGTCCAAAGAAGCTGAGGACGAGGATAACAAATAATAATTAAAATAAACTAAATATAAACCAACGAAAGACAAGTAGAAAAGACTGCTTGTCTTTTTCTTTTTAAAGAGGAGGTAAAAATGAGAATAAATGATTATGAACATCTATTTAAAAAAATGTTAGAAGAAAATCTAAAAGATAGCGAAAGATATGTTGCATTACTTAAAGTTATTGGAAACAACTCTAAATATGATTT